>JAAEOR010000114.1 GCA_024222895.1 Hyphomicrobiales bacterium
ATCGTCGCGCGAACAGCGGCGCGCCTCAATCGCCCCTGCGATTCTGACAAAGAGCGGAATGCTCTAGCTGCAGGGGCCTTAGCGCTTGCCGACGCTGCGTTGACGGCACCGGGAGGACGAGTTCTCAGCGCTCTATGCGCCGATTGGCCGGCCGTCGATTCGCCAGAGAGAAGCGGTTAGTTGGATCTCGTCGTCTCAGGCCGGATAGCGCCGCTCTCCCGGGCGGATCTTGCCCGCGTTTCCAAGTTCGAGGATATAGCCGAAGTCCTTTTCGGTATCGAGGTAGTAGTGCTCATCCTCGTCGAATCGGCCACTTTGGATGACGGGATAGCCACGCGCTTCGAAATCGGCAGCGGCCTTTTTGGTGTCGGCGTAGAACAGCTTGATGTGATGCATGCCTTCGCCGTGCTTCTCCAGATGCTCGTCGTAGATCGAATAGCCTCCGGTCGGCTGGATGAGCTCGACCTGTGTGTCGCCGGACCAGGCGCAGGCGATCAGGCAGGAGTGGGTCGCCGGCTTGCCGCGGTAGATATAGTCCTGCACCGAATCCGGGTTGAAATCCCAGATGTCCCACGGTCCGATCTTGAAGATTTCCCAGTGGCGCTTCATTTCTGCTTCAAGGTCACGGACGATCATCGCGACCTGCATTGTGGCGCCTTCTTCGAACGTGCGCATGCCTTCTCCTCTTCTCAGTACGAACCTGGACCACGATCCGATTGAATCGAATCGCCGTCGTCGGGTTTCAGCCAAGCCAATTCTTCGGGGCGCAAGCGTACCAGCTTTTCCTGAAAACGCCCCAGCCGCGACGGAGGGGGGCTGGCGATGGGCCGCGTCTTTGGCGATCATGCACGGCTCGCCGGCAACCTCCGTCGACTGGCCGGCGGTCGCTTCATTTCGCAGCGCTGGATGTGGACACGGATATCCGTGCCGAGCCGAACCGCGGGATTGTCGGTACAGCCATAGTGGCTCGCACCTCAGCGGCTCAGGCGGCCCGCGCTCAGCGCCTTCCAGAGCGCCAACCGGTTCGACAGCGCCGATCGGTCGTTGTTCTTCAACCTCGTCGACCCCTCGACTGTCGACATTGGTCCGGCACAAATGCCGGCCCGGTGCCGGGAGTGAGGATCGCAGCTCGCAGGAGGGTTGGGCGCCTTACTTCACACCGTCGATTGGGGTCTCCTGGTAAAGCTGCTGTTTCCAGGTGCCGTCCTGTTTCAACCAGATCTGTGAAACGAACACCCGGGCCGAAAGTGGCGTCCCCGCATAATTGCCTTCGTAGGAGTTCTCATAGGTGATCTGGACGACATCGGGGGCA
>JAAEOR010000115.1 GCA_024222895.1 Hyphomicrobiales bacterium
ATCGCACTGGTCTTCGTCGTTCTGGTCATTCTGTTCATGATCACGGCGCCGCGTGCCTTCCTCGGCTACCGCGTCTATATGAGCTTCATGGCGAGCGTGCCGCCGCCGCTGATCATCGCGCTCGGGCTGACGCTGGTGGCAACCGCGGGCGAAATGGATCTCTCCTTTCCATCGGTCGTCGCCTTTGCCAGCTACGTGTTCAGCGTCCTCTTTCAACAATACGAACTGACCTGGCTGGCGATGCTGGCCGCCTTGGCCGTCGGCACGGTCCTGGGCTTTGCGAACGGGCTGATCGTCACCCAACTGGGTATTCCGTCGCTGATCGCGACCCTGGCGACGCTCTTCTTGTGGGGCGGGCTGGTGACTGTCGTCTCCAACGGCGCCTCGGTCGCCATCCCGACGGTCGAGGCAACGCTGATCCACACGGTGTTCACCGGTCGGATCGGAGCTTTTCCGGTTCAGATGATATGGGCGATCATCGCGTCCGTGGTTATCTGGATTCTCCTCAACCGGCACAGATTTGGCGAGAGCATCCTGTTCATTGGCGACAATCTCAGCGTCGCCAAGGTCGTTGGCATTGCCGCCGATCGCGAGAAACTGAAGCTGTTCACACTGATGGGCTTCCTGTCCGCCTTCGCCGGCGTCCTGCTGACGCTTGAGACGACGACCTATTTCTCGTCCCAGGGTATGGGATATCTCCTGGTCGTCGTCGCTAGCGTCTTCATCGGCGGCACCTCGATCTTCGGCGGCTCCGGCACGGTGGTCGGCACCGTCATCGGCTCATTTATCGTCGCCATAATCGAGGCCGGCCTGGTCGCCAGTGGCGTTCAGGGGTTCTGGACCCGCTTCTTTATTGGCCTCGTCTTCATCATCTCAGTCACCATGAACACAGCAATCGAGGACCCGGACAAGGTACCATTGCTGAAACAGCTTCGCTCACGAGCGAGGAAATCCGGCTAGCAGGAAGGAAGAAAGGGAGAACCATCATGCAGAACATCATCAAGGGGGCCGCCGCTCTGGCCCTGTCGGCACTGTTGCTCGCCCCCACGGCGGCAACCAGCCAGGAAGCGGTCGATTCCGGGATGACCATCTACTTTCAGATGGGCGGTAACCCTGGCGACACGGCAACACTTGCCCGTGAATTGGGGGCCCGCGACGCCGCCCGGGTGCTCAAAGTCGACTTGATCGAACAGCACTCCGGCTGGAACCCGCAGAAGATGCTGACCCAGGCAAACGAAGCCCTGGCCGGCCAGCCAGACGCCATTGTCGTCATGGGTCACCCCGGCACCGATGCGATGACATCGTTCATCAACAAGGCCAAAGCCGACGGTATCGTCGTCATCGTCAACAACAACGCCCTGCCCGGCACTGGCCTCAGCTATTTCGGCCTCGACAACTACGGCGCCGGCAGGAATCTCGCCAATATGACGATCACCAACGGCAACCTCAGCGAGGGCGACAAGGTCGTCGTCTACGGCGCCTTCGCCGAAGGCGCAGCCGGCTTCGTTGTCGCCAAGGGTTCGACCGAAGTCCTGACCGAGAGCGGCATCGAATTCGATACGCTGCAATGGTCGAACGAAGCGGTCGCCGATCCATCACTGTCGATTCCGGTTCTGGTCGCCTACCTGGAGAGCAATCCCGACGTCAAGGGGATCATCGTCGCCGGCCACGGCGGAATCACCGCGGTGCTCGACAAGGTCCTCGAGGGCGCCGGCAAGGAGCCCGGCGAGATAGCGACCTCAGGGTTTGATATCTCATCGGCAGCGATCCAGGGCGTCAAGGACGGCTACGTTACGGTCATACTCGACCAGCAACCCTATCTTCAGGGTTTCATGCCCGTGCTCGCCGCGGTTCTGGAGAAGAAATACGGCATCGCCGGACTCGACCTCAACACCGGCGGTGGCTCGGTCACCCAGGATAATGTCGAAGCGATCGAAGCCCTGGTACAGACCGGAGTCCGCTGACCGCGAACTTCAGCGTCGCCGGTCTGCACCGGCGACGCTGCCAGCTCAGACCAACGGATGCCGTTATGACATCGAACCCGATCGTCCGCCTCGAGAACGTCGGCAAGAACTATGGCAAGGTGGTTAGCCTCAAGGGCGTCACCCTTGACATCGGCAGCAACGAGATTGTCGGTCTGATTGGCGACAATGGAGCCGGCAAGTCGACCCTGATCAAGGTCCTGACCGGCGTCGAGACGCCGACCAGCGGGACACTCTACATTCACGGCAAGAAAATCGACGCTTCTCACTACAGCGTCAAGGAAGCCCACAAGCTGCGGATCGAGACCGTCTATCAGGACACTTCGCTTGGTGAAAAACAGCCGCTTTGGAGGAACTTCTTCGTCGGCCGCCCGATCACCAACTGGCTGGGCATCATCGACGTCAAAGCCGAAAAGAAGGTCGCTGAGCACATTATGCGTAACACCATCGGTTTTCGTGGTGCGGGCATCGATGTCGACACGCCGGTCAGCCGGCTGTCCGGCGGCGAACGCCAGGGAGTCGCCATCGGCCGCGCCATGCACTTCGACAGCGACCTGATCGTGCTCGACGAACCCACTGTCGCCCTGGCGCTCAAAGAGGTCCAAAAGGTGCTCGACTTTATCCGCTCGATCAAGGCCGGCGGTCGATCCTGCATCTACATCGAACACAACATCCATCACGTGCACGAAGTCTGCGACCGGCTGGTGGTGCTCGACCGCGGCGAGGTTGTTCTCGATACCCCAACCGCCGCGATGACCTATTCCGAACTTGCCGAATTCCTGATGTCACTGAACACCCAGCACGCCGCCAACCCCAACTGACCGGGACGTCAGAGCCATGCCCAGCGAATCCACGAACCGTGCCTATTGCGACTGCCACGTCAACATCTGGAACGACGAGCACATCCTGCCGCTCTACCACACCCACCTGGACCGGGTGCGGCCTGGCGGCATTGCCCCGAAGGCGGACGCCGATACCCTGTATGGGGCGATGACAGACGTCGACAAGGCCATCGTCTTTGCCCTGCGCTATGGCGACTCCGCCGGGGTCGAGAGCGACGATCAAACGACGGCCGCGGCCGTTGAAAAATATTCCGACAAGTTCGTTGGCTTTGCCTATGTCGATCCACGTCGCGACGACTGCATGGAACTGCTCCGGCATGCGGTCGAAGACCTCAAACTCAAGGGTGTGAAGTTCGGCCCGATCTACAATGGCGTGGCGCTCTCGGACCCGCGGCTCACACCGGTCTACGAATACTGCCAGAAGAACAACATCCCGCTGACCATGCACATGGGCACGACCTATGTGCGGAACGCCCCGGTCGACATGGGCCGCGCAATCCATGTGGAACCGGTCGCGCTCCAATACCCCGACCTGACCATGGTGCTCGCCCATATGGGACACCCCTGGTACGAGGACTGCATCGCGGTCGTGCGCAAACAGCCCAACGTGTTCTGCGAGGTGTCGGCGATCTATTACCGTCCCTGGCAGTACTACAACATTCTGATCTGTGCTCAGGAGTATCTGATCACCGACAAGATCTATTTCGGCACCGATTTTCCGTTCGCGCGCGTGCAGGAATCCGTCGACGGACTTCTCGGCATCAACGCCCAGGTCGAGGGTACACTCCTGCCGCGCGTCAGTGCGGACACGATGCACAGGATCCTTCGCTCCGATCCGTTCGCCGACTGGTGGCGCGGCGACAGTCCCCTTTCGCGATGAGACTGGGTCGAAGGGTATTGGCGGTCTGACCCCTGACCGGACTCGGGCACCAGCCCCTGGGCGGAGAATTGATGCAAGACCTCATTATTATGATCTGCGTGGAACAGATCCATTTCCTGAGCCGCCATTAGATTTCACGCTGAAAGCCGGTATCGTCCTCGCGGATCGCACCACCCGAGGGCCCAATGCCAAACAAGCTCACCTATGTTGCCGTTCTCGGCGCGGTGTTCATGCTCGCGCCCTTTGCGATCGACATGTATCTGCCAGCTCTGCCGACGATAGCAGCGGACCTCCAGACCGGCATCGACGAGTTGGAAGCGACCGTGGCGATCCTGCCGTTCGGCTATGGGGGCCCCCAACTGGTGCTCGGCCCGGTGTCGGACAGCTATGGGCGACGCGGCGCCCTGATTGGCGGACTGGTGACCTACACGCTGGCTTCGATCCTGGCAGGCACAGCCCAGTCGATCGAGCAACTTTATCTCTGGCGGTTCTTCCAGGCGATCGGCGGCGCGGGATCGGTTGTCGTCTTTCCCATGGTGCGCGAGCGGTTCGGTGACAAGGAGGGCTCCCAGATCATCTCCTACATCATGGCGTTGACCGTCATTGCCCCGCTCGTCGCACCGATTATCGGCGCTTTCGTACTGCTGGCATCCGGCTGGATCGCCATCTTTTTCCTGCTTGCGGCGTTCGGCGGCGTAACCCTGCTCGCCGCGTCGATCCTGGTCCCCGGAGACGGTGGCGAGCGTCGACCACTTTCGGTCCATTCGATTATCCGAACCTATGGTCTCGTGCTGAAGGAGCGGCGGATTCTCACAGCGATCCTTGCGGGGGGATTCGCGTTTGCCGGCCTCTTCGCCTTCGTTGCCGGATCGCCCTTCGTCTATATCTCGTTCTTCGACGTCAGCCCGCAAGCCTATAGCCTCCTTGTCGGGCTCAACGCCCTGGCAATGATCGGCGCCAATCTGGTCAACGCACGCTGGCTCACCGACGTCGATCCGGTCCGAAAAGTGCTGACCGGCGCCGGCGGACTGGCCGTCGCCGGCGCTGGTCTTCTGGCCTTCGCACTTGCGGGAGCGAGTTTGGCCTGGATGGTTGCCACCGTCGTGGTGTATGTCGGCGCCCTCGGCCTGACGGCAACCAACGCGATCGTCGCCGCCCTGTCGGTACTGCCAAAGGAGAACGGCAGCGTTTCAGCGATCAACGGCGCCCTGCAGTTTGCCATTGGCGCCGTGGCCAGCCTGGCGGTCAGCGTCATGGTTTCCGTCGACGCCGTTCCCATGGCATTGGTCATGGCCGGTTGCGGCGCGCTCGCACTTGCCTGCGCCGCGTTTCTGATGACCGCAACAGTGGAACCATCCCATGCTTGATATCGATATGTTCGATCACGTCGGAATGCGCATCAGCGATCGCGAAAAATCCGTGGCTTTCTACGAGCTCCTGGGCTTTGAGCTGGTCGCCGATGCCGGATACGACATCGGCAACCCGCTGGTGATGGTCCACCCGTCCGGCGTCAACATCAACCTGCTGGGTCCCGCCACCGCCGGCGCCGGTCACAACATCCTGATGGATGAGAAGCCGAAATACCCGGGCATCACCCACATGGCCTTGAAGATGAAGGACGCCGAGGCGACGGAAGCGTTCGTCACCGAAAAGGGCATCGCCATCACGGGTCGGCGCGAGTTTCATGGCACCAGGACCATCTTCATTCGCGACCCGGACCGCAATGTGTTGGAGCTGGTCGGCCCCGGCCCGTCGGTCGCCGAATTGATCGCTGAGCATGTTCAAGAATAGTGGGCTTAGAGTCTAGGTTTCTGAGGAGTGCGGTGTCTCGTTCAGAGCGTCCTTCGAGGCCCGGCTAAGCCGGGTGCCCCAGGATGAGGAGGTAGGTGTTCCCAAGACTTGGCGCCGCTGCTCAAAGTCCATCGACAATGACCTCATGCTGAGAGCCTGTCCTCCGACTTGATCGGGGGATGTTGCACCAACTAGAGCGTTCCACCTTTAGGTAGAAGCATGTTGTGCGTTATCTGATGGCCGCGCCTCGTTGGGGCATCCCCCGATCAAGCCGGCCGAAAAATAGGCGTCGCGTGCCGTTGGATCGTCACGCTGAAGCGTGGAAATATACGCCCATCCTCCCCCACTTTCTCTCCCCCGAGAAATCGCTGACGCATGCACACGTCTGCGAGCCTTCTTGGATAAGCGGGCCTTTTAGGGGCCTCCGCACAATGGTGCAACGGCGATCCTCCCCCGTGCTTTGCGGGGGAGGTGGCAGCCGAATGGCTGGCGGAGGGGGCGTTGGGACGCCGACCGTGAAACCACGGGGCAATCGCCGTGCATGCGGTCCGGACAGTTTCAGACCTTCGTTTTCTTACCGGTGACTGTTTCTCTGTGATGCACTCCGCCTTGATGGTGATCGCCGTCGGCCTGGTGCAAGTGCCCCCTCCGCCATGCTTCACATGCCACCTCCCC
>JAAEOR010000116.1 GCA_024222895.1 Hyphomicrobiales bacterium
CCTCTCGTACCGGGTTAGCAAGGGATTGCGGATCTTCGCTGGCGAAGGGCGGTGCGATCGCTGCGTCCGAGCGCCTCGCCGGTGTAACCCGCGAGACCGACGGTACTGCGCGGCGTTGTTGAGTTACCGGAGTCGGAAGTGTTTTTGAAGTCCCAACGCCGGATCAACCGGCCAATTGATCGCCTCATATGGATTGCCTTCGTCCGGCGCGCAAGCTCGTGATCGCCACCGCCGGACGATTCCCCCATGACTATGGCCAGCCTGTCCTCGACGGCGTCCGATCCGACTCCGTTTTCGATTGCCTTTCGATTTCCTTCGTTTATGCTTCGCTCACGCTCTGTTTTTGCGCTATTCGATTGTCACGGAGCGAAAGCATACCCGTCATTTCGTTCGCCGAAGATGCTATGAATGAAACGAAGACGGAAGGGGGAGGAATGGGGGCCGACGGTTCGTTCGACCTCGCAGTGATTGGTGGTGGCATCAATGGGTGTGGGATCGCCCGTGATGCCCAGGGGCGCGGTCTCGATGTCTGTCTGGCCGAAATGGGCGACCTGGCGTCCGCGACCTCGTCAGCCTCTACCAAACTGATCCACGGCGGCCTCCGCTATCTCGAATATTATGAGTTTCGCCTCGTGCGGGAAGCGCTGGCTGAGCGCGAGGTGCTGCTGGCGTCCGCGCCTCACATCATCTGGCCGCTGCGATTCGTCCTGCCCCATCACCGCGGTCTGCGTCCGTGGCCGATCATCCGGCTTGGCCTTTTCCTTTACGACCATCTTGGCGGACGCCGAATTCTCCCTGGCACCCGGTCGGTCAACCTCGAAAGCGACCCTGTCGGCGGCATCCTGAAGGACTCCTACAAACGAGGGTTCGAATACTCCGATTGCTGGGTCGAAGACTCCCGGCTGGTAGCACTGGCCGCTCGTGACGCCGCCGAGCGCGGCGCCGACATCCGCACCCGAACCCGCTGCGTTTCGGCACGGCGCGAGCAACGCGAATGGCGCCTCGAGCTGGAAGATACCCGCGACGGAACCCGATCCGAGGTCCAGGCGCGTGGTCTGGTCAACACGGCCGGACCGTGGGTCTCGGAGGTCCTTTCTTCGGTCGTCGGCTTCAACACCAGCGACAGCGTCCGACTGGTCAAGGGCAGTCATATCGTCGTCGATCGCATTGCCGACCAGGACGAAGCCTACATCTTTCAGAACGCCGACGGGCGAGTCTGCTTCGCCATCCCCTATGAGCGGGATTTCACGCTGATCGGCACAACCGACGAGGAGTATCACGGCGATCCGGCGACGGTTGCGATTACGGAAGCGGAAACCGACTATCTCCTGGCTGCGGTCGGCGAATACCTCCAGCGCCCGGTCCCGCGTGACACGATCCGGTGGACATATGCTGGCGTCCGGCCACTATTCGACGACGGTGCCTCGAAGGCCCAGGCCGCCACACGCGACTACCACTTCACCCTTGATGCTCCCGATGAAGGAGCACCGCTCCTGTCCGTCTATGGCGGCAAGATCACAACGTTCCGGCGTCTGGCCGAACACGCCATGGAGCAACTTTCAACCGCATATCCGCGGATGGGTCCGGCCTGGACGCGCACGGCAACCCTGCCCGGTGGCGACATCCCGGTCACCGGCTTTGACGATTGGGTGGAGGCTGCATGCCGGCGCTACCCTTTTCTCGAACGCGACGTGGTCCGGCGGCTTTGCCGCGCCTACGGCAC
>JAAEOR010000117.1 GCA_024222895.1 Hyphomicrobiales bacterium
GTGTCTTTCGGGTGTTGCGATGGCAGTGCCTCAAGGCTTGGGTGATGCGCCCAGACGTTGCGTGGATTGTTGGGAACCGCCGCCCGTGCATGGGCGTGTCCGACAAGGCCACGATCAATCCATGCGTCGCAGACATTGCCCGGCTTGAACGGATCGAGCACGAGTTCGCCCGCATCGAGGGAAGCGCCGAGACCAAACACCTCGCGCTCACCCGAGTTGTCGATCTTGAACATGACGTGGGAGTGATCAAGGGTCATGCGGTACGGCACGCCGCGGCTTTCGACCAGGTCAGCAACGGGGATGACTCGCCGAAAGTCCTCTGACCACATGTTGATGTGGATTTCGAAGGTCGGGTAGCAACCGACCTTTTCGCCGACCTCGTAAGCGCGCAGATAGGTCTCGGCGACTTCCTCATCGGTGACGAGATGACCGTCGGCGTGGTCCATCATGATCTGGGTGTTGTGAACGCGGCTGCCGAGCTTGCCGCCGAGGCGAAGGTTCGCTTCCAGCAGCGCTTCGTCGCGACCGAGTGTGTAGTACCAGCCGCCAGCCAGCACCGGCAGATCGTAGCGCTCGCTCAGCTTCAGATAGTCCTGCGCCTGATCCGCTGGCGGCGTCTTGTCGTAGTAGTCGTAGACGCCGGCTTCCTTGACCATTCGGAACTTCGTTTCGAGATTGAACGGTTGATCCGCATCGGTGTGCAAAATGCCACCTTCAGCTATCCCGAACAGCAGTTCATTGCTCATATCGCCATCCCCTTTGAGGCCATTTGGAAACAGTTCGACGAGAGCCTACACCGAAAAGGCCTACGGCTTCACCTTGCCATATCCGTCGGCCGCGTCCGACCGCTGTGTCGCCACATGGGATTTGGCTATGATGCCAGGGCAGCGCTTCAGCTGCAGGACACCATCAATGACGACGAGAACGACAATAGACCCAACGCCCATCGACGAGTCGAGGTCACCACGATGAAGAACATCCTCTTCATCGGCGTCGATCAAATGCGTGCCGATGTCGTCGGGCCCGGCAAGGCTGTCCCGAGCATCAGTCCGAATCTGGATGGGTTGATCGCGGAGGGTGTCGCCTTTACCCGCGCCTATTCCACCTGCCCGCTCTGCACGCCCGCGCGCGCCTCGATGTTCACCGGCGACTACGCCTTCCGGCACGGGATGGGCACCAACTGCGACATGTATCATGCGCTCGGGACGGAGCTGCGCAGTGTCGAGCGCCTGCTGCACACTGACCTGCTGGACGCCGGCTATCGATGCGGCTTTGTCGGCAAGTGGCACGCCGGCGTCGAAAAGGGTCCGGGTGACTACGGCTTCGAGGGCAACGCCCTGCCCGGTTACGGCAACCTTGCCCAGTCCGATGAATTCAAGAGCTATCTTGCCGAAAACGGGTTGACCTACAGCGTCGAACCGACCCTGTCCTTCAATCCCGACGGCCAGACCGTCGCCGCAGGCCACTGGCACGGGCCGGTGGAATCGACGATGGCGCACTATCTGACCAACCAGGCCATCGACATGCTGGCCGACCTCGGCGCGGACAGCCGTCCCTTCTTCCTGACGGTCCAGTACTGGGACCCGCATGGCCCGCATTTCCTGCCTGACGATTATTATGGATTGACCGATCGCGGACAGATCGCTCCCTGGCCGAACTTCGGCGACGACCTTCGCTCGAAGCCCGGACGCATCCGGCGCGAACGCGACGACTTCTACCGGCTCCATCCGCAGACCGAGGCCGAGCTCATCGAGTATATCGGGCTCTACTGCGATCACGTCGCCCTGGTGGACACCCAGATCGGCCGTCTTCTCAACCATCTCGAAGCGGCCGGGCTATTCGACGACACACTGATCGTCTTTACCTCCGACCATGGCGACATGACCGGCGCCCATGGCGGCCTGATCGACAAGGGCCTGCTCTACGAGGAGGCGATGCGCGTACCCCTGGTCTTCAGCCACCCCGCACTTGGCCGCGGCGAACGGCATGGGCTCGCCCTCAACATGGATGTGCTGCCGACCGCCATGTCGATGGTGGGCGTTCGGCACCAGCCGCGTCAGGCATCCGATCTCAGCGACCAGGTCCGGGACGCGGAAGCAGCCGGCCGCCCCTATCTTCTCGGCGAGTATCATGGCCTGCGATTTCTCTACTCGCAGCGGATGCTCGTTTCCGATGACGGCTGGAAGTTCATCTTCACCCCCGGTGACCAGGATGAGCTCTACAATCTGAACGATGATCCCGGTGAAATGGCCGATCTCAGCCGCGATCCTGACCACGCCGATAGGCTAGCGGGAATGCGTCAGGCGCTGATCGAAGAGACCGCCCGCTTCGACGATCCACTGCATGCCACCATCGCCAAGTTCAACGGCCAGTGGCAAGGCACTCAGTTCGACGCCACCACCGCCTATCTGAAACCGTGACGACCAAGACCCCGACCCGCCCCAACGTTCTGCTGATCATGACCGACCAGCAGCGCGTCGATACGCTTGGCTTTCGGCGCGAGACACCCTGCCGAACCCCGAATATCGATCGGATCGCCGCCGAAGGCGTGTCGTTCGATCAGGCGATCACCCCATTTCCGCTGTGTCTGCCCTCGCGCGCCGCTGTGTTTTCCGGACTCCATCCGACCCGGAACAACATGATGGACAACGCCACCGGTTATCTCGAGCAATGCCAGACGCTCCAGCTGTTTCGTGCCAATGGCTATCAGGTCAACTATGCCGGCAAGTGGCATCTGGGCGAGGGCAATATCGGTCGGTTCACCGACCGCCATGCCGGCGACAGCACGGTTGCGTATTCGGATTGGTGCCGGGCTCAGGGGCTGATCGACGGATGGATGTTCAACGACCCGGCGACGCGCACCCACCGCTCACCGTCCATGTCGACGCCGGCGACATATGTCCAGGACCTGCCACCCGACAAGACCAACGAAGCGTATGTGACCGGGTTCGCGATCGACATGATCCGAAGCCGCGACACCAGCCGACCGTTCTTTCAGGTCTGTTCCTATAACGGTCCGCATCCGCCGTTCGTGATCCCCGAGCCCTACTATTCCCTGTATGAGCCGGGAAACGTCGCCAGGCCTGCGAATTTCGGCCCCCTGCCCGGTGAACTCGCGGTCAACCGCACGAGCTATTACCGCCAGCTTTTCAACGACCATGGTGCCGACTTCGATCGCTGGCGGGAAAGCTACGCCGTCTATTGGGGCTTCGTCACGATGATCGACGAGTGGATCGGTTCGCTGATCGGCGCGGTCGAAGACGAAGGGCTCATCGACAACACGATCATCGTTTTCCTGTCCGACCACGGCGAGAATCTCGGCGCCCACGGTCTGTGGCACAAGATGGTGCCGTATGAGGAATCGATCCGGGTTCCGTTCCTGATCCGCCCGCCCGGCGAGGGAAGGGTGGGCCTCCGATCGGACGCACCGGCCAGCCTGATCGACGTTCTGCCGACCCTTGCCGCGCTCTGCGGATTGCCTTCCTCACCGGACTGGGCGGGTGTCGATCTGTCGGCCGCACTTGCCGGCGAGCCCGCCTGTTCGAGCGAGCGCCCCCTGTTTGCCATGCACAAGCCACTTGGTGACTGGATGGCCGCAACCGACTGGCGGATGATCGAGCGGAGCCGATGGAAGTATGTCTGGTATCGCGATGTCGGCGAGGAACTGTTCGATCTCGATGAAGACCCGTTCGAGATGTCCAACCTTGCTGATGAGGCTGCTTACGCGCAGAGAAAGAACGGTCTCCGGCAGGCGCTAGGCGAATTTCTGAATCAATCGGGCGACCCGCTGGCCAGCCACTGGCCGTTTTGACCCAGGGACCCTTGGTATAAGCCGAGGTCGAGGCGGGTGGTCACCAGACCACCCGGCAGCCGCAAAACCTCGCATCCTCAAAAGGGGCGCAGAGAACATCGCGAGCGGCTGGCGATCACCCACGTTCGAGAACAACCAAGTCACGTTCCGGCCCGAGGCGCCTCGAAGTTCAGAAGGGATGCCAGACGCAGCGAGATCTAGCCGTAGATCCGCTTCATGTCGGGTCGCTCCGTCGCGTAGTAGTGCACCCAGATATAGATATGGTTGAACAGGGCTGCAGTAAGAGCGGCACTGGAGGCCCACCAGAAGCCGGGCACCCAGAGCAGCAGGAAGCCGAAGACGTACATACCGTTCGAGGTGAAGCGGAAAATTCCCTGGCGCACAAACGGCAGGTCTCGCACCGACGCGTCGAAGTGATCCGCGCCAAGGGCGCGGGTGAACGAAAAGTAACGCTTCACCGAGTAGAAGAGATAGAGCGCGGGCAACAAGGCAACAATGGCTGCGATTTTCAGCAGAAGCGGGTCGAATGAAAAACTGCCCTGGTTGGCGTAGGCCA
>JAAEOR010000118.1 GCA_024222895.1 Hyphomicrobiales bacterium
CCAGATCGCCCACTGTCGCCACTTCGGGTGGCAGCGTGACGTCCTCGTCCTCGAGGCCGATACGCTCGCGTATCCAGGCAAAATAGAGAAGCTTCACGGGGCCTCCGACAGGATGTGCCGGATTCCGGCGCGGAAGTAGTCGAAGCCGGTATAAACCGTGACCAACGCCGAGATCCAAAGCAACATCAGTCCAATATAGGACACGATTCCGATATCGGAACTGCCGAGGATCGGTCCGCCGAGGAGTCGGTCGCCGGCGGGGCCGGCAAGAAGGAAGCCGATTGCCACCATCTGTATCATCGTCTTCCATTTCGCCAATCGGGAAACCGGCACGCTGACCTGCACCTCGGCCAGGAACTCCCGCAACCCGGAAACGGAGATTTCCCGCATCAGGATGACCAGGGCCGCTATCAGTGACCAGCCGCCGATCGTGTTATCGGACACCAACAACAACAAGCTGGTTGCCACGAGTAGCTTGTCGGCGATGGGGTCCAGTATCCGGCCGATTGCCGACTGCTGGTGCCAGAGCCTGGCAAGGTAGCCATCGAGAAAATCGGTCACGCTTGCGGTTATGAAGATCGCCAGCGCCAACCAACGCGCCAAGTCTCCCTGGAGATGATAAACCGCAACGATCGCCGGGACCGCCAAGATTCGACCATAGGTGAGCAGATTAGGCAATGAATACGGTCCCGCCGGACGACCCGGGGTCTGTTGCAAGGTTGGCGTTTCGACCATTTCTCGTCAGCAATCCGAAACCGAGATCATGTGTTTCCCGGCGGTAGCGTGAAAGGGAATCGGGTATTAATCGCGCTTCTAGACCCAATCCGTTGCAGTCGTAACCAGGTCCGACCCACCGCCCATGCTAAGAGCCTTTCGCCACGTCGTCCACGCCGCCGGCTATTCGGCAGCCGGCCTGCGACATCTTTTTCGGACGGAACGCGCCGCACGGCTCGAAATCGGTGCGGCTTTTGTTGCGATTGTCTGGTTGGTTGTACTCGGCCGGCCGGTTCGCGACTACGTGGTCATCGTCATCCTCCTCTGCCTCCTGATCGCTGTCGAGGCGCTGAACTCAGCCGTCGAGCGGATCGTCGACCGACTTTCGCCCGAGTCGTCCGATTTCGCTAAGGCCGCAAAGGATCTCGGATCTGCCGCGGTTCTTGCCATGTTGACAGCGGCGGGGGTTTTCCTGGTCGCGGTTACCGCTGACGAGGCCGGCCTGATTTCACTCTGAAAGTCCGCAGTCGCGTCGATTGGTCATCTATCCCGGGGCCGACAGCGACCTATTCTCGAACGCCGGTAGGCCGGAGAGACAATGGATCAGCGGGCTAAGTCTCACATAGTCGTTGCGGTGGCGACCTGCCGCCGTCCGCGCATGCTTGCCTGTTTGCTTGATTCATTCGCGTCCTTGCGGTTGCCTGCCGACGTAACGGTCACCTTTCTCGTCATTGATAACGCGCCGGACGCGCCGGTTGGTGCCTTGGTGGAGACATGGCGCCAGGAAAACGATGCCTCGGCACGCTACGTGCTCGAGCGCGAACCGGGCATTCCCTTTGTTCGCAATCGGGGGCTCGACGAGGCCGGCGCCATGGGGGCGAACTACCTTGCCTTTGTTGACGATGATGAGGAGGTCGATGCTGATTGGCTGGCGGCCATGATGGCACATCAGGTGAGCGAGAAGTCGAACCTGGTCGGCGGCCCGGTTCGCTGCTTGCCGCCATCCAACCCGTCACTGATCGATCGGTTCATTTTCAGCGGTATTCGCCAGCGGTACAGGAGAAAGGAGAACAAGAATGCGAGACGCCGCGAGCGTCGCACCGACGATGGCGTGACGATAATCACAAACAACTGGCTTGGGGACCTGGCATGGATGGAAGCCAATGGTCTGCGTTTTAATGTGGCGCTACGCTACTCGGGCGGCTCCGACACAGCCCTCTTTCATGCGGCGAAACGTATGGGAGCGAGGTCGTCCTGGTGCCCCGAGGCGATCGTCTACGAGACGGTTCCCAAGGGACGCCTGTCACTCGCCTACCAGTTCCGGCGGGCTCGCGATCAGGCGGCTACAAGTTTCTGGCGCAAGAGCGCTACCGAACGGCGCAGCCTGCC
>JAAEOR010000119.1 GCA_024222895.1 Hyphomicrobiales bacterium
CGAGAACTTCGTTCGCCTGTCGCCCGCGCCGCGCAGCGGCAGCATCCGGCGGGTCGATCAGAACCGAGTGGTGTCGATCGACGCCAATGTCGCGCCCGGCCGGCTTGTCGCCGATCAGGTGGCTGCATTGTCCGCGGGGCTTTCGATGGCCGACCTGCCACCGGGAGTCACAAGGTCCTTCGGTGGTGAAACCGAAGAACAGGCTGACGCGGCGCAGTTCCTTACCAGCGCATTCATCGCCGCCGTTGTGCTGATGTTTGCGATCCTGGTCCTGCAATTCAACAGTTTCTACCAGCCATTCGTCGTCTTCACCGCTATCGTGTTTTCGATCGCCGGTGTTCTCCTCGGCCTGCTTGTGACCGGTCGGCCCTTCGGAGTGGTCATGGGCGGGATCGGCGTCATCGCCCTCGCCGGTGTGGTCGTAAACGACAACATCGTCCTGATCGATACCTACAATCGGCTCCGCGCCGCCGGCATGGACGTTCGCGAAGCCGCTCTGCGTACCGGTGTGCAGAGGCTTCGCCCGGTCGTCCTTACGTCAGTCACCACCATCCTGGGGCTGATGCCGATGGTGCTTGCCCTCACCGTCAACTTCTACGATCGCGAGATCGTCTATGGCGCGCCATCGACCCAATGGTGGACGGAGCTGTCGAGCGCCATCACCGGTGGCCTGGCTTTGGCCACCGTTTTGACGCTGGTTGTCACGCCG
>JAAEOR010000120.1 GCA_024222895.1 Hyphomicrobiales bacterium
CCTCCATCCGCTTGCCGAGAACCTCACGATCGGGATCGTACCAGCGGAAGCTCAAGCTCTTCGATTTGCCTTTGCGGTACTTGACCGGATTCTGTTGGCTGAAAAAACGTTCGGTCATTGCGGCATGGCCTCCTTGATGGCGGGATAGAGATCGCAGTAAGCGGCATGCGCCGCGGCGTAAGGCTCGATGAGCGAGGCGATCGGCTCGACCACTTCGCGGATGGCGGGTGGCGCACAGACCGCGAACGGATCGGCATCCTCCGCCGCAATCAGGCCAAGGCGCGCCGCGCCGAACGCGGCGCCGAAATCCCCGTCCTCGGGTACGGCGATGGGAACCCCAAGCACCGTGGCGATGACCGACAGCCAGTATCGGGACCGACTGCCGCCGCCAACCGCGAGCAGCTGGCGCGGATCGTTGAGGGGCATGGTGAGGACGTCGAAGCAATCCTTGAACGCAAAGGCGACGCCCTCAAGCACCGACTGAGTGAGGACACGCCGGTCATCCGCCTGGTCGAGGCCAACGAAGGCTCCACGAATCGCGACATCATTGTGCGGCGTGCGCTCGCCCGAAAGGTAGGGGAGGAACACGACCGACGATGGCCCCTTGGGGTCTGCCTCGAGCTCCTCGACGAGTGCGCCCGGAGATGCGTCGAGGATTTGGGCGAGCCAGTCGAGCGAGCCGGCAGAAGAGAGTGCCACACCCATCTGGTGCCATGTTCCGGGCACTGCATGACAGAAGGCATGGACGGCACCGGCGGGATTGGCTCGATACTGGTCGGCAGTAACGAAGATGACTCCCGAGGTACCGATCGAGACAAAACCCGTGCCGGCCGCCACGGCGCCAACCCCACAGGCCGATGCCGCGTTGTCACCACCGCCGCCGGCAATGACGACGGGTCCCGACATGCCCCAGCGGCCAGCGAGTTCGGGCCGCAACGTCCCCGTCGCAGCACTCCCTTCAAAA
>JAAEOR010000121.1 GCA_024222895.1 Hyphomicrobiales bacterium
CAACGACGGCCAGGTCTATACCGTCGACGCGGCCGCCCCGGCAGCGCCGTCGACGCCTGATCTTGAGACGGCCTCCGACACCGGCGCGTCGGATAGCGACGACATCACCAACGACGACACGCCCACTTTCTCCGGGACAGCCGAGGCGGACTCGACGGTGCGGCTTTATGCCGACGGTGTGGAGGTTGGCAGCGCGGTCGCGACTGGCGGCACCTGGTCGATCACCGCCTCGACGCTGGCCGACGACACCTACGACATCACGGCAAGGGCGACCGATGCGGCCGGCAACGAGAGCCCGGCATCGGCTGCGCTTTCCGTCACCATCGATACGACTGCCCCCGCAGCCTCGATCGCCCTTGATGCGATCACGGCCGACAACGTGGTCAATGCCGCCGAGGCGGGTGGCAATGTCGCGGTGACCGGTACGGTTGGCGGCGATGTCACCGATGGCGACACGGTGACGGTTACGGTCAACAGCACCCAGTATCAGGGGCTGGTATCGTCCGGCGCCTTTTCGATCAACGTTGCCGGCAGCGA
>JAAEOR010000122.1 GCA_024222895.1 Hyphomicrobiales bacterium
AGATCATTCAAGGTGTGAAATTCGCTGACGGGCTTGAGGTTGCCGAAACCGACGACCATCAAGCTCAAACCGACGCCGCCTGATCCTTCAGGCCGTCACCAAGATTCGGCGATAGCTCCCAGCGCAACGGCCGCAATGGCCGCAGCCCTGAGTGTCTAGGAGCGCGCAAAGAGACCGGCGCAGCCGTAGATGCCTATGAATGTGAAATCATCTGCAAGGCCATCTGCCGCGCCTTGCCATACGCCATAGTCTGTATCGGCGGGGTCATCGTTTCTGCGGTCCAGAAAATCGTGAAAGATGACATAGCTTCCCGGCAATAGGAGCGTGTCTAGCCGTTCGGCAATCGCTTTGACGTTCTCGTAATCATGTGCGTGATCGACAAAGGCCAAGCCGAAGCGTCGGTTTGCGGAAATTCCGTTGTCGAGCCATGCCGCCGCATCGCTAGTCTCCGCGACAACGTTCGCGATGCCTGCGCTTTCCGCATTGCGTTTGGCAGCGGCAGTGTATTTGGGCACGATGTCTACCGTGTAAACCGTCGACGCGTAGCCTCCCGCTCGGTTGGCCTCAGCCAATATAACGGTCGAGAGCCCGAATTTCGTTCCAAGCTCTAAAATATCGTCTCGGCAAAAATAGGCCAATTCGTACAGCTTTGCTGCATCTTCCGGCCAGAGTACTCCTGAAATAGCCACGTTTGATATTGGCGCATGGGTGACCTTCTCGGCTCTTAACAGAGAGGCGTGCCCCGCATCTATCGGGACACTTTTGGCAATGGTCGATTTGTAGGGTGCGGGTGAGATGAGCGATGAGCAGGCGTCGTGAATTGCACGTCTACGCATGGTTCGCATCGTATCCATCATCCTTTGATTTCCATTGCTCTTAGGAATTAAGGGCGCGATCAGGCTAATTACGGTTTTTCTCGTAGGGGCACAAGTGGACTACGCCAAGCTATGTCTGATTTTGGGTGACGCGGCCTTATCAGGCGGCGTTGGTTTTGGTGTCTTCGATGACGGCGACACCGTCGGTGAATTTGATCCCTTTGATGACCTTGGGCAACTGTTTTCTTCCCTTCAGACGCCGCCACGTTTTCGAGGCGGCTCGAACCAGGCAGAAGACCATGAGCTTCACCGTTTTCTGCGACAGCGCGCCTTTGGTGCGAACCGTCCGGTGCCGGACCGTGGCGAAGACGCTCTCGATCGGGTTGCTGGTGCGCAGGTGGTCCCAGTGCTCGACTGGGAAGTCGTAGAAGGTCAGCAGCGCGTCGACATTGTTGGTCAGACATGCGACCGCCGGGGCGAGAAGCTGGTCAATAGCGGAGCTTGTAGGTAACTTCTTTGTCAACGAGAGATAGGGGTTCGCCTGGGTAGAAGCGTGGAGCAAGTCCCCCGGGCGTCCGGAAAGCAAGTTCACGCACCTCAAGCTGAAAAACCCTGACGGAACCCGGGTGGGCCCATGGAATGCAATTGGGGTTCTTGTGCCCCGCTCGTCATTCGGAAGGATCGACGAAGATCACGACCAGTCATCAAGTCGAACCATTCGGAGCGCAAGCCCGTCAAATCCCCGCTGCGATATCGACAAGCAGCGGATCCCGGGCCTGGACATCCGCCGATCGCAGCCAGGCCATGCGATTGGCGACGAAATCGACGAACGAGCTGACCGCCGCCGACATGTGGCGATTGCTCGGATAGACCGCGTAGAGGGCGCCATGCGGCGGTTCGAACTCGCGGAGCACCGCTTGCAGCTGGCCGGCCTGCACAGCGCTCGCCGCCAGGGGCGATGGAATGAGCGCAATGCCGAGACCGCGAATCGCTGCCCGCACGGCGAACTGCATGGTGTTGACGGCGATCCGTCCCTTGACCGACACGGTCTGGGCTCCGCCGGGCCCGTGGACCAGCCAGGTTGCCCCATCGACCGAGCGGCCGGAGATCACACAGTCATGGTGGGAAAGATCGGCAAGTGTCTCCGGGACGCCGGCTTTGGCGAGATAATCCGGGCTTGCCACGAACGCTCGACGTGATGGCGCCAGCTTGCGGGCAATCAGGCTCGAGTCGGACAGGTGGCCGGCCCGGATTGCCACATCGATCCCTTCCCCGATCAGGTTGACGTAGTCGTCGGTCAGTTCCAGCTCGACGCTGACCTTCGGGTTGGCAAGAATGAAATCACTGACCACGTCGCCCAGGAATCCGGTGTCGGCCGGCCCCGAGACCCGGATCGTGCCGGATGGCTCGTGCTGGGCGTCGGCGGTTCGGCGGTTGGCGTCGGCTACCGCCGCGAGTGCCGCATGGCAGTCCTGATAATAACGCCGGCCGGCATCCGTCAGGCTGAGCGACCGGGTGGTTCTTTGGATGAGACGGATACCGACCGCCGCCTCGAGCCGGGCGACGCGGCGACTCACCGTCGTCTTGGGCAGCCCGAGAGCGCCGGCCGCAGACGTGAAACTCCCGGCTTCCGCCACTTTCAGAAACACGGGGATATCGTTGAGATCCATGGAAGACATATTATCCCATATTTGGAAACAGTCTTTTCCGATTATGCCCGCTAACGGATCAATGACCAAGGGCCTATTTGGCAGCAACACCATTCAAACAAAGGAGTTGGATTCATGTCCGACAAACGCAATGTCCTGGTGACCGGGGCGACAGGCCAGCAAGGCGGTTCCGTGGTGAGCGCCTTGAGAGCACGCGGCCACAGCGTGCGCGCCCTCACCCGCAATCCCGATACCGAGGCAGCAAAGACGCTTTCGACAGCCGGCGTCGAAGTCCGCAAGGGCGATTTCAACAAGCCGGAGACGCTGGCGGCCGCTGCCGCAGGTGTCGACACGGCGTTCCTGGTGGGCACGCCGTTCGAGCAGGGCATCCAGGCCGAGACCGATCACGGCATCGCAGCCGTTGACGCGGTAAAGAAAGCAGGCGTCGGCCATGTCATCTACTCGTCGGTCGCCGCCGCCGACCAGAATACCGGTATTCCGCATTTCGACAGCAAGTTTGCGGTCGAGCGTCACCTGGCCGCCAGCGGGCTCAACTACACCATCAGTGCGCCGGTGTGGTTCATGGATAACGTCACCGCACCATGGATGGCCCCGGCGCTGCAGCAGGGTAACCTTGCGCTTGCCCTCCCAGCGGGTCGCGCCCTCCAGCAGATCGCCGCCGTCGACATCGGCTCCTTCGTCACCAGCCTTGCCGAGCGCCGTGATGCGGTCTTCGGCAAGCGATATGACATCGCCGGCGATGCGACGACCGGCAACGACATCGTCCATGTCATCAGCGACGTGACCGGTCGTGACATTGCCTATCAGCAGGTTCCACTCGACATGGTCCGCCAGCAGAGCGAGGACATGGCGCTGATGTTCGACTGGTTCGACAAGGTGGGCTATTCGGCTGACATCGACGGCCTGCGCCGCGACTTTCCGGAGGTGGAATGGCAACGCTTCACCGATTGGGCGAAGTCGTTCGACTGGGGCTTTCTCAACACTACGCTGGCGGCTTGAGGTTTACACGGTCCGCGCGGTTTTCCGCCTGGATTGTACGAAAGCTCAAAGCGGCCGACCGGCGATCCGATCCGGCATGATCGGGTCGCTGGTCCCGCCGGCGGCAACCTTGTTCTGTCTTTGACAATCGGCGCGGTTTCCCTGAGCGCGCCGATCGTTTATGGCTTCGCCGGACGAGCGGTCCGACTCCGACATTTGCTACCCTCCTGCAGCACCCTCCCAAGCAAATGTCGGAGTCATCAGGACCACTAGCAACTAGTTGATTTCAATGGAGCTTTTGAATTTGACATTTGAAAATGAGCCTTGCAGTGAGCGGGACTCAAATGTCAAATTCGCTCCACTTGGAACCCGCAGAGCCCGACCATGACCGACATCGTACCGCTTATCCCGCGTCAACCGGTGCCGACGCTCTCCGTCCCGCTTGCCGGCGGCGGGCAGTGGACGCTCGCGGAACAGACGCCAGGGAACTTCACTCTCCTCAACTTCTATCGCGGCTATCACTGTCCCCAGTGCCGCATCCAGCTGCAGGACCTGAACCGCAAGGCCGGCGATTTCGCTGAGCGCGGCGTCGGCATCCTGGCACTGTCCGCCGATCCGCAAGACCGCGCCGCGCTTGCCAAGACCGAATGGGACCTCGATGCCGTCGACATCGGCTACGACCTGCCGCTGCAGGAGGCACGACGATGGGGGCTTTACATCTCGACCGGCCGCGGCATCACCTCGGTAGGCGTCGAGGAACCGGCCTTGTTCAACGAACCGGGCGTTTTCATGGTCAGACCCGACGGAACGCTTTATGCGGGGATCATTCAGACGATGCCGTTCGTGCGGATGCACTTTGCACCGCTGCTGGCGGCTCTCGACTCGTCCATCATCCCGAAGGACTATCCGGCCCGTGGTGAAGTGGTCGACCTGGCTGCATCCCGTGCTCCGCAGGCCGCCGAGTAGACGGGCAGCTGCCAAAGAGCATGATGCACCGGCCCGGATCTCCGAACCCGCTGCTTGCGGTAGCTGGCGCTTCGCAATATCGAGACCGTTGAGCTTGAGATGAATTGAGTTGTACGACGGCGTGATTCGCACGAGCACAAGCATGAACGAACACCAGAAAAGGGGGCACCATGTCGGAGGAATTTGCGGGATTGCGAGGAACGGTCGGCCTCGTCACCGGCGCAGCAACGGGGATTGGCGAGGGCGTCGCGCAGAAACTGCATGCTGCAGGAATGCGGTTGGCGATCGCCGACATCGACGGTGAGGGTCTGGCCAGGGTCGCCGAGAGCCTCGGTGGCGGCGATGATGTTCGCGCCTTCACCGTCGACGTTACCGACGGCACTGCGGTCAACAACTGCGTTGCCGAGGTCGAGGACGCCCTCGGCCCGATCGACGGCCTCGCCCATGTGGTCGGCATCCAGCGGATCGGCGCGATCGTCGATTTCTCCGAAGAAGACTTCGACGCGACTTTCACCATCAACGTGCGCGCTGCCTTCCTGGTGGCCAAGGCGGTCGCCGCGCGGATGCTGCCTCGCGAGCGCGGGTCGATCGTGTCGGTCGCCTCGACCGCGGCAAGAACTCCGCGGGTCAAGCAGGGCGCCTATTGCGGCTCCAAGGCCGCCATCGCCCAGATGATGAAGGTCCTCGGCCTTGAACTTGCGCCTCACAATATCCGGGTCAACTGCGTCTCGCCCGGAGTGACCGATACCGGAATGGTCAAGCGGCTGATCGACAGCATGGGATTCTCCGAGGAGATCCTCAAAGGCAGCCTCGACAACTTTCGGGTTGGTGTTCCAATGGGACGTCTGGCTCGATCGGAGGAGATCGCCGACGTGATCGCCTTCCTGCTGTCCAGCCGGTCAACATACCTGACCATGCAGGATATCGTTGTCGACGGCGGCGGCGCCCTGGGGGCTTGAGGCGGACCTCCGCCCGAGAGCCAAATCGAAGCGCGCCGTCATGCGTGCTTCGACCGGGCATGCTCCCGCATCTCTGCCTGCAGACAGCGGCTGCGGAGCCGATTCAACGTCGCTTAAGCCAACCGATACCGTCGCCACTACCGCGGCGCCACCGCATAGCTGTCGACCGGCAAGACCGCGTCGATCAGTCCGTGGGACTTGAGGAATTCAGCGAACCGCTCGTACCGTCCGACATCGAGCGCTGCCGGTCGCTTGGCAAAACGGGCAAGCGTCAGATCAAAAGCGCGGCGGTTCAGTTCGTCGTCCAGATCAGGATGCGATGCCATGAACGTCGCGCGGGCGGCCTCCGGATGGTTAGTGATCTTGATCGTCGCCTCCTCGACCGCAGCGATGAATCGGGCGAGGAGCGGATCATCGCGGCGATCCTCATGGGCAACATAGATCAACTCGTCATAGACCGGCACGCCGTGCTCCTCCGGGTAGAAGGCCACCCCCGGACGGCCTTCAATCTCCAACTGGGTCAGCTCAAAATTCCGATAGCCGTCAATCGCTGCGTCGATCTGGCCGGCCAGCAGCGCCGCCACCAGGTTGAAGTTGACATTGACCAGGGTCACGTCCTCGGCCGTGAGACCGATGGACTCCAACATCGCGCCGAGATAGGCCGTCTGGATCGTCGCCACCGAGAAACCCACTCTTTTGCCTTTCAAGTCGGCGAGTTGCCGGATCGGGCCGTCCTCAAGCACGATCAGTGCGTTGAGCGGCGTCTCGACCAGGGTGCCAAAACGCACCAGCGGCAGGCCCTCGTTGAGCTGCATCA
Organism: Hyphomicrobiales bacterium; assembly: GCA_024222895.1. Lineage (GTDB taxonomy): Bacteria > Pseudomonadota > Alphaproteobacteria > Rhizobiales > Kaistiaceae > Bauldia. Next base: position 6,206 of record JAAEOR010000122.1, read on the forward strand.
GGAAATCGGGCTGATAGGTGATGGCAATATCCGCCTGTCCGGCGGCGACGAGACGCGGCGGCATGGATGGATCTGCCGGAGCAATTAGTTCTACGTCGAGGCCGTGCCGTTCGAAGATCCCGTCTTCCTCAGCGATCACCAGCGGCGCGTGGTCTGGATTGACGAACCAGTCGAGCAGAACGGTTAGCTTGTCGGCAGCAAACGCCTGGCCAGGCGCCAGCCAGAAAACAGTCAACACGGCAAGAAGTCGGCAGATCATGATCGTTCCTATCGTACGGTTTCGGGAACCCAGGGGGTCAGGTTGCGGGTGAGAAGGTCAATGACGGCGCGCAGCAGCACCGACATTGCCGCGAGAAGAAAGAGCGCAGCGAACATCACCGCCGTCTGGGACCGGGCATTCGCCTGCAACATGGCGTAGCCGAGCCCGGATGATGCGCCGACCCACTCGCCGATCAGCGCCCCGATCGGCGCGTAGACGGCGGCCAGACGAAGCCCGGTAATCAGCGCCGGCAAGGCCGCTGGAATGCGCAGCACCGTGACCTGCCGGGCGTGATTGGCACCATAGAGGCGGGCGAGATCGATCAAACCTGCATCGGTCCGCGCCAGGCCGTCATTGAAGGCGGATGCGACCGGAAAGAAGATCGCGATCGTCGCCATGACGATCTTGGAGGCAAGGCCGAAGCCGAACCAGAGAACCAGCAGGGGTGCAATCGCGAAGACCGGAAGAGCTTGGCTGACCACCATCAGCGACAGGAGCATTTGCCGCGTCGGCGGCAGGAAACTCATGACCAGGGCCATGGCGATGCCAAGCGCGGCACCGGCGATCAGGCCGATCACCGTCTCGGTCGCCGTAGTGACCGCATGGACCCGCCACAGGTCGGGCCGATCGCGCAGCGCCGCGAACACATCGGCGGGTGGTGGCAGCATGAAAGTCGGCGGCGCGAAAATGACGATCACGGCCTGCCAGACGAGGACGAGGCCCAGAGCCACAAAGACCGCGCGGGCAATCAGCATTGCCCGCCTCCGCCTGTTTCACTCGCCGTCTGCCAGTCAGACGCCATCAGCCGTCCACCGCCCTTCCTGTGGCGATCCGGTCATGTGAAACGAGGCTGCGGATAAGGTTCCGTTCCTTCGCCGGCATGACCCGGATCAGGTTCGAAGGGTTCGACCGTCAGGCCATCTCAGCTCGCGAACGAGCACCCCTCGGAACAATCGCAAGATGGCAAGCGGCACAGCAAAGCGCAAGGAAATTCCGTGATGATCAGCCATGCATCGGAGCGTTGTCAGGAAAAGTGTATGCGCTTTTCCGCCCGGACAGAGCGACCAGGGGCAGAGCGTTTCAGGAAAAGTGCGCCCACTCTTCCGCCTGGCAAGAACGAGGAACAAGCCGACAAGCAGCGATCCGGTTCGCTTCGAATGGATCCGTGCTCTAGGAAATCAGCCGCCCCCCCAGGCCGACAGCGCGGTCTCGAATACCTGCTCACCGGCCGAGCCCTTCTCGAACGTCAGCAAAGCCCGCTGGCCGTTGGCGTAGACAAACGGCAGATCTATCCAATCCTTGGTACGCAGCAGCGCCAGGTTTGTCGCGATGTCGTTCTGGTTGGCCGACAGTGCGATCCAGAAAAAGCCGTCGGCGACCTTGAGCGCCGCCCCGACAAGCTGCTGCCCTCGGTCCCCCTCGCTCGGTTTCAGCACAATGCTCGGGATCTCGTTGATTCCGCCACCGGGAAAACTTGCCGGCGTATCAACCGTCACCTGGACGAGATGACTGGCGGGCAGGGTCTCGTCAGCGTTGCGATGGAGCCCCAGACGCACGGCACCACGACCGGGCACGTTCAGAACAGCCTGAACCTCCGGCCCGTTCGGGCCGCTATCGACATATTGCCAGGTTACCTCGCCATCGATTCCGACCAGCTCCGCATCTTCCGTGGCGCCAACCGGCTCCTCGTAGAGTATCGCCTTCTGGACGCCGATGGTGCCTGCGCTGCTCGCGGCATCGTCCGCCGCCCCCGGCAGCGGCAGCGGTTCACTGTCCGAACTGACGGCCGCAACGTCCGGCCCGACACCCGGCCCCGCGTCCGGCTCGTCACCAACGACGCGAACGTCGCGATCGGGCGCGGGCGGCAGGTCCGGTGCGGCCGCTTCCTCGCCACCGGCGAGCAGCCGGTCAGCGTTCTTGGTCGACGCGACGGCCGCCGATTCGACCGGTGGCGATTCGACCACCGGCTCCTGGCCGGACTCAAACGAGGCAATCATGTCCATCAGGAAATCGCGCTGCGAATAGCCGAGCGCGGCAATACCGGCGACCACTGCCACGATCAGAACCGTCAGGATAATCCCAGGCAACCGCGAGCGCCTCGGTTGCGGATCGACCAGATCGCCTTCGTCATTGGCGACATAGCCTCGACCACGGGCCTGTTGGGCGAAAGCCAGCCGATCGCGGCCGTCCACTTCGGGGCCGCGCGGCGACGGTGATGGAGCCCGCCCTTGCGGCGGTGCACCTTCCCAATCCTGGTCATATTCAGGCGCGAGCCGCGGTTCTGCGTCGTAGGCCTCCCGTGGCGCTGCCTCGGCCCGGGAATAGGCCGGCGCTGCTGCCGGCGGGGCGCGGCGTGGGGGCGCGGCCAGCGGGTTTTCGTCCGCGGCCGGTCGGCCCAGATCCGGAGCCGTGGCGTTATGCCTGGCGGCGTCGGCGCGCGCTGCAACCGGAGGACGCTCGGCGGCGGGTGCACCACCGCCCCCACGGATGCCGGCCTCACGAATGGCCCGGCGAAAGACATCCTGAGGCGCGGGCGCCGGCGAGGGGTCGTCAACCGGCGGAGATTCCGGCGCTGCCATCATCGGGGGCTGGGCAACCGGTGGCGGTGGAACGGCAGCGCCCGGTTGTTGGGGTGGCGGTGTGGTCTGCCCGGCCGCGGTTTCTCGCTCCACCCGGCGAATAGCTTCTTCCAACTCCAGGCGCTGCCGCGAAATCTCGCCAGTTGTCAGGGGTGGATCGACCGCCTTCAACTGTCCGATCAGTGCGTTTCGCGCCTTGTCATATACAGCCCGTCGCGCGTCCGGAACGTTCGGATCGACGCCGACGACTGCTCTTTTCAATACAGTATAGTATTCCGCCATCGTCTCGCCCTGCCGAGGTCTCCCCTAGAGTGATGCCCTAACCACGGAATGGATCGTGAACCAGAATCGTATCCTCACGCTCTGGGCTTGTCGAAAGTAAGGCCGCCGGCGCCCCAATTAACGCCTCGATGCGCCGGACATATTGAATAGCCTGTTCCGGCAGTTCATCCAGGCTCCGTGCTCCGCGGGTCGAGTCCTGCCAGCCGGCCATCGTCTCGTATATCGGTTCCACCCGCGCTTGCTCGCCCCCACCCGGCGGCAAGTAGTCGATCTCGCGGCCATCCAAACGGTATCTCACGGCAATCTGGATGGTTTCAAGCCCATCGAGCACATCGAGCTTGGTCAGCGCAATCCCGTTGACGCCGGACATTTCGACCGCCTGGCGAACCATGACCGCGTCGAACCAGCCGCAGCGCCGCTGGCGACCGGTCACAGTCCCGAATTCGTGCCCGCGCTCGCCAAGGCGTGCGCCGACGTCGCCGTGATCCTCGGTCGGGAACGGGCCCTCGCCCACTCTGGTTGTATAAGCCTTGGTGATTCCCAGAACGTAGTCGACGGCCGCGGGGCCAAGCCCCGAGCCAGTAGCGGCCTGCCCGGCCACTGTGTTGGATGACGTGACAAACGGGTAAGTGCCGTGGTCAACATCCAGCATGACACCCTGTGCACCTTCGAACAGGATATCCTTGCCATCGCGCCAGGCATCGCCGAGCAGAAGCCTGGTGGGCCCGGCAAACGGTAGAATGCGCGGGGCAACGGCCGCCAGATCATTCACGAGCGCCGACGGATCGATTTCGGCCAGGTCTAGACCGCGCCGCATTGGATTGTGGTGGGCGAGCAGATGGACTACTCGCGGCAGTAGGGTTTGCGGTTCGGCAAGATCCATCAGGCGGATTGCTCGCCGGCCGACCTTGTCCTCATAGGCCGGGCCGATGCCACGGCCGGTGGTGCCGATGCGCGTGCCGGAATCCGAGGCCTCCCGCGCGATATCGAGTTCGCGATGGAGCGGCAGGATCAGTGCGACGGTCTCGGCAACCTGCAGATTGTTCGGCGACACCGCTATCCCCTGCTCGGCCAGTCGTTCGATTTCGTCCAGAAGAGCGTTTGGGTCGACGACGACTCCATTGCCGATGACCGACATCTTGCCAGGGCGAACGACGCCGGACGGCAGAAGGCTGAGCTTGTAGCTGACCCCGTCGATCACTAGGGTATGGCCGGCATTGTGACCGCCCTGGAAGCGGGCGATCACGTCCGCGCGTTCCGACAACCAGTCGACGATCTTGCCCTTGCCCTCGTCCCCCCACTGGGAACCGATGACCACAACGTTGGTCATATGGTCCGCTCTCCTCGTCCGTTGCTGAATACGCTCACAGCCCGCCTCCGGCCGAGCCGCCCACCAACGTGGCGACCCACCGGCGTGCGCTTTCACAAACACCGAGCGCTCCCGGTGATTCGCGCGACGCGCCGAAGCATAGCTCATAAGCACCCTTCGCGCGGGGTTTACAGTTTTGCTGCCGATCGTTACCCACCGGGGAACACTTTGCCGGAGGCACCCCGTTTGGACGCCCGCCCGACTGCCGACCGCGCCTTCTTCGATCGCCCCTATCTCCTATTGTCCCTGACGTCGCTGTTCTGGTCGATCAACCTTGTGCTCGGCCGCTTCATCGCCGGAACCGTGCCGCCGGCGGCGCTCGCCCAGGTCCGCTGGGCTGGCGCTGCCCTGATCCTGTTGCCGTTCGGGTGGCGCTATGTCCGCCGGGACTGGCCGGAAATCCGCACTCACCTGCCGATCCTGATCATTCTCAGCCTGACCGGCATCACTCTCTACAACACCGTTGCCTATTACGGGCTGAACTTCACCGAGGCAATCAATGCTCTCCTGATCCAGTCCGTCGGGCCGCTCGTGGTCGGATTGTGGTCACTCATCCTGTTCCGCGACCGCCTGACCCGCAGCCAATTCGCCGGTATCCTGGTGTCGCTGCTCGGTGTGTTGGCGATACTGACCCGCGGACACCCCAAGGCACTGATGGAGCTGACCCTCAACCACGGTGATATCTGGATCATTGGCGGCGTGATCATCTACGCGCTCTATACGGTGCTCCTCAAAAAGCGCCCGCAGGTTCATTCCATGTCGTTCCTGACGGTGACCGTTACCGCCGGCGCCATAATGATCATTCCACTCACGGCTCTCGAATACGCCGCCGGCGACCGAATCGACCTCACCCCGGAAGCGCTGGCGGTCATGGCCTATGTGGTCGTCTTTCCCTCACTGATTGCGTATTTCTTTTTCAACCGGGGCGTCGAACTGATTGGCGCCAACCGCGCCGGGCAGTTCTTTCACCTGATCCCGGTCTTCGGGTCGATCCTGGCGATTCTTTTCCTCGGTGAGCGCCCGCAGTGGTACCACGGTGTCGGCTACGCACTGATCCTTACCGGAATCGTGGTTGCTCAACGCCGGTGGCGGCCGGCAGCAAACTAGCCCGCAGTCGGATCACAAGTTGAGCCGCTTCACCTGGACGACGCCTTCCAGCTCCTGGACAGCCGCGAGCACGGAATCGCCAACCGGCTCATCGACTTCGATCAGAGCAATCGCTTCCTCGCCCGCAGCCGCGCGGCCGAGATTGAACGTGGCGATGTTGACGTTTGCGGCACCGAGCAGCGTCCCCAGCCGTCCGATGAAACCGGGCCGGTCGCGATTGGTGATATAGAGCATGTGGGGAGCGAAAGACGCCTCCATGCCGATATCCTTGATCTGGATAAGCCGTGGCTTGCCGTTAGAAAATACCGTCCCTGCGACCGAGCGTTCCTGGCGTTCCGTGCGCACCGTCAGCCGGACATAGGTCTCGAAGGCGCCGCGCTGGGACTGGCGCACCTCGTCCACCGCCATCCCCCGGTCTCGGGCAACGATCGGGGCATTGACCATGTTGACCTCGGTGAGGATCGGGCTGAGCAGGCCGCAGAGCAGGGCCGAAGTAAGCGCGTTGGTATTCATGTCGGCAACGTCGCCGGCATATTCGATTGTGATTCCCCGAATAGTGGTTTCGGTCAGTTGCCCGGCGAAAGAGCCCAGTCCCTCGGCCAGTCGGACGAACGGGGTCAGGCGGACAGCTTCCTCGGCCGTGATGGACGGCATGTTGAGTGCGTTGGTCACCGCACCGTCGAGAAGGTAGTCGGACATCTGTTCCGCCACCTGGACGGCGACGTTCTCCTGCGCCTCGCTGGTCGCGGCGCCGAGATGCGGCGTGCAGACGACATTCGCCAATCCGAACAGCGGACTGGACTCGGCCGGTTCGGTTGCAAAGACGTCGATTCCCGCCCCCGCGACCTTGCCGCTCTGGAGGGCTGCCGCGAGATCGGCCTCGTCCACCAGGCCACCGCGAGCGCAATTGATGATGCGGACACTGTCCTTCATCTTTGCGATCGCGCCAGCATCGATAATCCCCTTTGTCTTGTCGGTGAGCGGCGTATGGAGAGTGATGAAGTCGGCGCGCCGAAACAGCTCGTCGACGCCAACCTTGTCGACGCCAAGCTGGACGGCACGCTCGTCCGACAGGAAGGGATCATAGGCGATCACCTTCATCTTCAGGCCATGCGCCCGATCGGCAACGATCGAGCCGATATTGCCGCAGCCGATCACGCCGAGCGTCTTGCCCGTAATCTCGACTCCCATGAAACGGTTCTTCTCCCATTTCCCGGCCTGGGTGGAGACGTCGGCCGCGGGGATCTGGCGGGCGACCGCAAACATCATCGCGATCGCGTGCTCGGCGGTCGTGATCGAGTTGCCGAATGGGGTGTTCATCACGATCACCCCGCGCGCCGTTGCCACCGGCAGGTCGACATTGTCGACACCGATGCCAGCCCGGCCGATGACCCGAAGCTTGTCGGCAACGCCCAGAACTTTCTCCGTGACCTTGGTCGCCGAGCGGATCGCCAAGCCATCATAGTTGGCGATGGCGGCAAGCAACGCCTCCTTGTCCTTGCCGAGATCAGGCTGATAGTCGACATCGATGCCGCGATCCTTGAAGACCTGGACGGCGGTCGGGGAGAGTTTGTCGGAAACGAGCACACGGGGGGACATCGGCTGGTCCTCTGGATGGAATTTCGGGGATGGTCTCGTCTTGACGCGCGACGCCGGATGGCGGCACGCGTCAAGGCGGTTGATCACGCGCGTGGGGTCAGGCCGCTTGCTTGAGAGCGGCTTTTTCGAGAGCGTATGCCCAGTCGAGCCATTCGGTCAGGATCGCCAGGTCGGACGCTTCGATCGTCGCGCCCGACCAGATGCGCAGATGCGGCGGAGCGTCCCGATGGTAGGCGATATCATGGGCGACCGCCTCGGCATCGAGTCGCGCGGCGATCCCGCGGACGAACGCCTCCTGGCCGGCGGCATCGAGACCCGTTACGTCGGGATCGACGACCTTGAGGCACACGGAGGTGTTGGACCGGGTCGCCGGATCAGCGGCAAAGAAGTCCATCCACGGTGTCCCGTCGACCCACTCGGAAATGACCCGGAAGTTGTCGTCGACCCGGCCCATCAGTCCGGCGAGGCCGCCGACCGACCCGGCCCAGCGCAGGGCGTCGAGATAGTCCTCGACGCACAGCATCGACGGCGTGTTGATGGTCATGCCGATGAAAATGCCGTCGTTGAGCTTGCCGCCCTTGGTCATGCGGAAGATCTTCGGCAACGGCCGTGGCGGCGTGAAGGACTCCAGCCGTTCGACCGCCCGCGGGCTGAGGATCAGCATGCCGTGCGCGGCTTCACCACCGAGCGCCTTCTGCCAGGAGAAGGTGACCACATCGAGCTTGTCGAAGGGAAGCGGCTGGGCAAAAGCCGCGGAGGTCGCATCGCAGATGGTCAGTCCTTTGCGGTCGGCGGTGATCCAGTCGCCGTCGGGCACCCGCACACCCGAGGTCGTGCCATTCCAGGTGAAGACAATGTCGTGGTCGGGATTGACGATCGACAGATCCGGCAGGTCGCCATAGGCGGCCTTGATCACGCGGGCATCATCGAGCTTGAGCTGCTTGACCACGTCGGTGACCCAGCCGAGGCCGAAGCTTTCCCAGGCCAGCACATCGACCGGGCGCTCGCCGAGCAGCGACCAGAGCGCCATTTCGACCGCACCGGTGTCGGACGCCGGCACAACACCGATCCGGTAGTCGTCCGGGATTTCCAGGACCTCGCGGGTGAGATCGATCGCCTGCTTCAGCTTGGCCTTGCCGATCTTCGATCGATGCGAGCGGCCAAGCGTGGCATCGCTCAGTGCGGCAAGCGACCAGCCTGGTCGTTTGGCACATGGTCCGGAAGAAAAGTTGGGATTTGTCGGCCGCTGCGCAGGCGCAGCCATGCCGGAAACGGCAGGTTCAGTCATCCTTCTACCCTCACAGATAGCTGCCCCTCGTTGGGGAGGGGTGTCCCACCGGCGGAGATAGAGGAAAGCGAGTGAATTGCAAGGGAAAAGATCGATTTCACCGCAGGTTCATGCAGGTCGATGCAGGGTCGTACGGTGAACAAGCAGGATGGATTGACACACCAGTGACACAGTGGCGTTCACGGGAGGTTCTGGCCGCCGCCCTTCTGATGCTGATCCCGACGGTCGCAATGGCCGACATCACCGGGACCGCTTTCTATGTCTTCGACGGCGACGCCTTCGAGATGTGCGGATCGCACGGTTGCCAGAATATCCGACTCTGTCGGGATAGATGCGCCGTCGGAAGGTGAGCCCGGATATCAGCCTGCGACGGACTCGCTGGCCGCCCTGGTAGACGGCGTGGAGGTCACTTGCACGCGGACATCAAGGCAATCTGCAACAGCCGGAACAAAAGCCGTGATCGGCTCGTAGCGGCGGGCCGGATAGGCACTTCTGATATCGGGGCGCAGCTGATGATACAGGGCGTGGCTTGTCGCTGGGAGAAGTACGCCGGGCCGCTCCATGACGTAGTTGGAGAGCCCTGCCCGCCGCGAGACTAGATCGCCCTCTTCCGCTACGCTGGCCCGGCACAAGACGCAGGCTCCGCCGCCGTCACGGAGTGACTATGGTCAGCTCGATCGGCAGGTGGTCCGGCCGAAGAAGATCATCGTCGCAGCCGATGCCCAGGATGTTCTCTCCCGAACCCTGTTCCTCGCGTCGCCGGAAACGAAGGCAAAGTCGAGCACGCTGTCATGTCCGATGGGGCAATTAGCATCATCGATAAATACCAAGCGTACTAATTATCTGGAACACGAGTAACAAAATGGCGAGCAGCATGCCGCAGTAAGGCACCCATTTCGGATAAACCCGCAATCCGGGAGGGACCGGCTGGATTTTCTTGATGCGTATCAGCGACAGGTTGACCAAAATAAAAACCAGCAAAATAGCAAAGCTCGTCAGCTTTGCGAGCGTGACCAGCGGTAACCAGAGCGCAAAAATCAGAACACCGGCCACGATCGTTGCAGTCGCCACCGCCGGTGTGCGGGTCGTTTCACTGACGTGGCCGAACTTACTGAAAATCCAGCCGGCCCGCCCCATTCCATACAACATGCGTGAGGCCATGATTATCTGAATCAGTGCGCCGTTGATGACGGCAAACAGGCTGATCAACGCGATGATCGTCGGATGCCTACCCGTGGCGTGTTCAAACAGCAGCGCAAGGGGTGCATCGCTTTTCGACAGGCTTGCAACCGGCAGCGACAACACGGCCACGGCGACGACAAGGAAATAAAGCAGTGACGACACGACCAGGGCCAAAATAATCGCTCGCGGCACGGTTCGCGCAGCATCCTTGACCTCCTCCGACACGTTGACCATGTCCTCGAACCCGATGAACGCGTAAAATGCCAGGAAGGCACCCAACGCAATTCCCCACCAGACATCTGACTCCAAAGGAGGAATCAGTTCGGGAAGCCTATCAGGCAATGTGGCTAGTTCATGTGAGTGGAAATGAGGGACTCATTCATTTCCACCTCAGGCTGTAAGCGGTTTGGCTTTCATGGTCCATCGGAATGGCTTGGCCATGGTTTGATTGAAGTAGGCGATGAAGCGCTCGATCTGGGCGCGCAAATCTTGTTTGCTGGCGAAATTGCCTCGGCGGATGAGCTTTCGCGCCAGGATGGAGAACCAGATCTCGATCTGGTTAAGCCACGAGGCATGCCTGGGAGTAAAGTGAAAGGTGACGCGATGCCCCGGCTGGCTCAAGAAGGCGGCCCGGGTCGCCTTGGACTTGAGGATGCCGGACTTGCCCTTGGTGCCAAGCTCGTA
>JAAEOR010000123.1 GCA_024222895.1 Hyphomicrobiales bacterium
CACTGACGCCCGACCATGTTGTCGAGCGTCTCAGGGCATCGGGTCTCAAGGCAGTTCCAACCGGTATCGAGCACGGTACCGTGACCGCCGTCGTGGCCGGTACGGGATACCAGGTGACAACCTTGCGCGAAGACATTGAAACCGACGGGCGGCGGGCCGTGGTCCGTTTTGGTCACGACTGGACCGCCGACGCCGGGCGCCGGGATTTCACGGTGAACGCGCTGTCCGTCGATTCAAGCGGAAAAGTCCACGATCCGCTGGGAGGCTATGGCGACATCGTTTCGCGCGTTGTGCGATTCATCGGCAACGCTGATCGCCGCATCGCCGAAGATCGCTTGCGGGTTCTCCGTTTCTTTCGGTTCAACGCCGAGTTTGGCCAGGGCCGCGTCGACACCGTTGGATTGGGGGCCGCTATTCGAGCTCGAAACGACCTCGGGAACCTCTCCGCCGAGCGGGTCGGTCAGGAAATGCAGAGACTGGTCCTTGCTCCCCGGGCAGCTGAAATTGCAGGTTCCATGCAGGACGCCGGTATTCTCGGCGTGGTCCTTGGTGGCGTCGGTTATGTCGGCCCCCTGCAACGCGTCGCAGCCTTTGCGCCAGAGAGCGATACGGCGGTCCGGCTGACGGCCCTGGGCTGTCGGGCCGAGAGCGATGTCGAGCGACTGACGGAACGTATGCGCCTTTCCAACGCCGTGCGCGATCGCATGCTCGCCACCTTGATGGCAGCGCGCCGCCTGCCGCCGGTACTGACGGAACGCGACGCCAGACGCGGCCTGTACAGCAGCGGCGTTTCCGTCTGGCCCGCAGCAGTCGCGCTGGGTTTCGGGTGGCGCTCCGGCACTGCTGACATGTCGGACTGGCGGGCGTTTTATTCGCTGCCGGATCGGTGGTCGCCTCCACGGTTTCCGTTGACCGGCAGGGATGTCGCACGCGCCGGCGTCGCACGCGGTCCGGCGATCGGCGACGTCCTTCGTTCGCTCGAGTCGTGGTGGGTCGAACAAGATTTTGTTCCGAGCGCGGGCGGGCTCCAAGCCCGCCTTCAACAGATCGTCAGCTCAGCTCAATAGGCGCTTGGGCCGTCGGGTGTTTTCCGCTAGCCTCACGATCATGGCGGATACTGCAAGACGAGGCGGCAGGGTCTGGCGTTTTCTGGCCGTTCTATTGTTGGGGGGCATCCTCGGCACGGGTTTCGGCGTCATTCTCGGCTTTTTCTTCTACCCGTTCGTGTTTCCCCCGCCTCCGGGCAACGAGGTCCTGGCGGAAGCCGACCGCACCGAGCTGGTGGCAACGGGGACTTTCATCCATGCAGATCCGTCCGACCCGATCCACTTCGGCAGCGGCAAGGTCAGCGTCCATGAGAAGGCCGTGTTTCTGGAGCCCGACTTCAAGGTCGGGCCCGGACCGAAATACCACGTGTATCTCGTCCCGAAGGCGATGATCCGCGCGTCCGGCGAAGTCGTCGACACGATGTATGTCGATCTGGGGCGGCTGCGCGCCTTCGAGGGCAGTCAGCGTTATCCGATCCCCGACGGGGTCGATCTCGCCGATTTTCCCAGCGTTGTCATCTGGTGCGAAGCGTTCTCGGTTCTGATTTCACCCGCCGATCTGCAAGCGCCGGAAACAACATTCCAGTTTGATTCACAGGGCTCGAATAGACGATTAACGTTCGTAGACAGGCGATTGAAACATAATGATATTCCGAGGTTGACCAGTCATGGAGAAGGTTGAGGGTATCGGCGGTCTCTTCTTTCGGGCCGATGACCCCGGCAAACTGGCAAGCTGGTACGAGTTGCATCTCGGCGTGACCAGGACACCCGACTCCTACGAGGCGCCGTGCTGGCGGCAGGCCGAGGGCGAGACGGTCTTCGCCCCGTTCGCACGCGATACGGACTATTTCGGCCGGTCCGACAAACAATGGATGGTGAACTTTCGCGTCGGCAGCCTGGACGCCATGGTTTCCCAGTTGCGTGGCGCCGGTATTACCGTCGACGTCGATGCGGAGGTCTATCCCAATGGCCGCTTCGCCCATCTGACCGACCCCGAGGGCAATCGGATCGAGCTGTGGGAGCCCAAAGGCTGAGGTGTCGTCGGCAACCGGCTCTGTTGGCAACGTGTGTTCGTACACAGACGCGATTCACCGCGACGAACCTCCAGGCTGCCGCCGACTTCACGGCCATTTGGCGACGGGCGGCATCGACGACAGAATCGAGTCCGCATTTCCTCCTGTCTTCAGGCCAAAGATCGTGCCGCGATCATAGATCAGGTTGAACTCGACATAACGACCGCGGCGC
>JAAEOR010000124.1 GCA_024222895.1 Hyphomicrobiales bacterium
CGCGACACCGGCCATCAGGCAGAACAGTCCGATTGCCAGGGGAGCAAGGATCCACTGGAAGATCCGGGAAAACGTCTCGTAGAGCGAGTGGATCACCCGGATGGTTTCGTCGGTCGCGGGCGCGTCAACCACCCCGAGGCCAACACCCAGCAGAACCGAGAAAATCACGATGGCGGCAAAGTTCTCAGTCGTGAGCGCCTGGAAGATGTTGCTCGGTACGATCCCCACCAGGAACTCATAGAGGCCGTTGGTGGCCGCCGGTTCGTTTGATCCCAGCGACATCCGCTCCCCGAGTTGGGCGACTGCGTCGCTACCGAGACCGGGCTCGACCAACAGGCCAATCCCAATTGCAATTGCGCCCGGTATCATCAAGGTCAGCAGATAGGTGATGGCGAAGCGCGGAAATGTCCGGCGCAGTGAAGGACTTCGCAGCATCTTGGCGATACCGCTGATCACCGCGGTCATCATCAGCGGCACTATGGCGATCGAGAGTGCGGCGATGTAGAGGTCGCCGATCGGCTTGGCCGCCAGGCCCGCGGCCGGAACGAACGTCCCGAGAACACCTCCGGCGATCGTCGCTGCAAAGATCAGCTTCGGATCTGTCAGTTTGACACGAACCAAGCTGATTTCCTCCCTTGCCAGCGCGGCAGATATGTCGGGCCGGGTCGGGGCCCGACGGTGCATGATTCTGTCTTATACCAAGGGTGCTTAATATTGACTCGTTTGACCGGAGTTTCCGCAGGGTTTGGCGAGGCGCGATTGGCGACGTGGTGCTGGTACCACGAGCCGATCGCAACGACGTCCACAAGGCGCGGAAACTCTGGCCTGCGGTGGCCCGAATTCGCCCGCCGAGCTGCGTTACGCCTCTCGAACGATGACTCCGTATCGCCCTTCGAGACGTGCCTTGTCGGCAGACGAATTGGGGCCATCAAACGGGTCAATATTAAGCACCCTTGGTATTACGGAACACACTACAGGGACGCAAACTGCCACGGGGATGAGAGCAATCCCCTCGTGACCGCATGGAGTATGGGAGAAGTTGGCTACGGACTCTCACTTGACGGTGAAACCACCGTCGATAACCAGGTCGGCGCCGTTGATCATATCGGCACCACCGGATGCAAGGAAAACCGCGGCCGCCGCGATCTCGTCGGGTTCGGCAAAACGGCCGGAAGGAATCTGACGGATCATCGCGTCGCCCTTCTCACCGGCCCATGCCTTCTTCCCCAGTTCGGTCAGAACAACGGTCGGTGAGATTGAATTCACGTTGACACCCCGTCCGCCCCATTCGAGCGCGAGCGTTTTTGTCAGCCCAATGACACCGAACTTCGAGGCGCAATAGGCGATATGTTCCTCGATCGCGACCGAACCAGCCTGCGAGGCAAGATTGACGATCTTGCCATGACCCTGGGCCAGCATTCGCCGCCCTACTGCCTGCGCCATCAGAAACGTGCCGGTGAGGTTGACATTGAGCGTATGCTGCCAGGCCGCGGTTGAGATGTTCTCAGCCGGGGCCAGGTCGACGACACCGGCGCTATTGACCAGGATGTCGATGTGTTGGAATTCGTTCGCAACGCTCGCCACGGCGCCCTCTACCGAGGATGGATCGGTCACATCGCACCCGTAGGCGGTGGCATTGCCAAGCGTGCTGGCCCTTGACCGCGCACCGTCCAGATTAAGGTCCAGAAGCGCAAGCCTGACGCCTTTGGCGGCAAAGGCATCGGCAATTGCCGAGCCGATCCCCGATGCGGCTCCGGTAATGATGGCGGCCTTGCCGGTTAGCGGAAAATCAAAGTCGAGGCTGGCTGGATCTCTCGGCATTGTTGCAATTCGCCCTTCTGGTGTCGTCCCGGATGATCGATGGCGGATTTCATTGCGGCGCTGGTACGCCGACCGACTCGCCGGCGGCGACGATCCTGGAGAAGGTCGTGTGGTCGATCGGGATCCCGTCGCGTCGTCGCTCGTTACGCGTCCGGTCCTCGATCTCGCCGGGAAGGAGCACCACGCCACCCGGCTCGATCGGCGGTGACCCTTTGGTCCAGGCCACGAGCCGGCGGATATCCTCGGCGAAGGCGTCGGCGCCGCCGAAGGCCGCCGGGTCGAACGCCATCGACAGCATGTTGTTGACCAGCCGGCCGGCCGTCGGCGAACCCGGATTGCTGGCAAAGCCACCACTCAACGAACCCGCGAGCACTTCGCAGAAGAACGAGAGGCCCATGCCCTTGTGGCCGCCAAACGGAAAGATCGCGCCCGGCGGGTCGGCGTAGAAGGCCTCCGGATCGGTCGTCGGCCTGCCGGCGCCGTCGATAACCTGTCCCGGTGCGAGCCGGGCGCCCTGGTTCCGCGCCACCTGGATCTTGCCTTCGGCGATCACCGACGTGGCCATGTCGAGAATCAGCGGCTGTGCCCCCGCGACTGGAACGCCGGCCGCCAGCGGGTTGGCCGACAGCCGGCGGTCGCTGCCGCCGTGGGGCGCCACCAGAATGCCGAAACCCGACGTATTGACGAAATGGAATGACGCGAGACCGGCCTCGGCAAGCTGCTCGGCCCATGCTCCGATCCGACCGAGATGCCCGGCATTGCGGATCGAGACAACGGCAAAGCCGTGTTCTGCGGCTTTGGCGGCGGCGATTGTCATCGCCTCCCGGCCGATCACCTGGCCAAAACCGAAATTGCCGTCGACCAACGCCATCGCACCGCGGTCGATGACCGTATCGGCATGGCGATTGCAGAGGACCTGGCCTGACTTCACCCAGTCGATGTACTTGGTGACCCGCATCACCCCGTGGGAGTCATGCCCCGCCAAGCTGGCCTCGACCAGATGAGCCGCGACAGTCCGCGCCTCCTCGGCGTCCGAACCAGCGGCGCTGAAAATTGCTTCAACATAGTCCTGCAGCCGGTCCGGCGGCATTCGGATGCCGGATTCGGCGTCGCCCTCGGAGTGTGCCAACCGGATTTCCTATTCGTCTTGATATACGGCGCTCTGTAGTCGATCGTTTCGATCCTGTCGCAGATGGCGATTCTCTTCATCGCAATGGCGGATAATAGCGGGCATCGGTTTACCGGTCAGACGCGAATGGCAATGGAGCGCAACAGCGTTATTGGCTCGCATTGTCGGTCGGGTCGACATCGACGACAGGGCCCATTGTTTCGCTATTGCCCAACGTGGCTCGCAGCAAATCGATTATCTCTTCAACCCGCTGGTCGGAGTCTTCCGCATCCGAAACGGGCAATGCCGAGACAGCGGATTTGAACTGCTCTATCGCATCTTCAAATGTTACCAGCCGGTGTCGGATCAGGAGGGACAACGACGACAAACCCAACGCCAAAATGATGGAGTCATTGTGTTTGGTCGACTCGAGAGATTGGGAGACGCGATCGGCGAGAGCGCGGACGATAACATCGGACTCGTCGCCCATATGTGAACTCATTCGTCGGCATCCTCATGGAGCGGCGCCGGGTCGCGTCCGTGCAGTGGCACGGGCCGACCAACTTGTTCCGGTCGTGTATCATGCACCGCCAGGTGGGCCAAGTAGGCCATTTCTCCGCTGGGCCACCAGACCGTGTATGGCTGTTTCAGCTAACATGGCTTAATAGCGTTTCTGGGATTCCGATGGCGGAACCCTCTTCCGTCAGCCCACTTCGAGGGAAAAACGAGCCCATGACATTCGAGGCAACACGGCTCTCCATATCGGATGTGATGCTGATAAGGTCCCGCCGGTTCACGGATGCACGCGGGTATTTTGCCGAGACCTACCGGCGGTCGTATTTCGATGAGATCGGTGTTCGGGCAGACTTCGTGCAGGACAATCAGGCACTGTCGGTTCGGGCCAATACAATTCGAGGGCTTCATTTTCAAAACGATCCGCACGCCCAGGCCAAGCTGGTCAGGGTTCTGACAGGCGCAATACTCGATGTGGCAGTCGATCTACGATCCGGTTCGGAAACCTATGGGCAGTGGGTCGGAGCGAAACTGACTGCCGACGGGGGCGAGCAACTCTTCATACCGAGGGGATTCGCTCACGGTTACTGCACGCTCGAGGCACAGACGGTGATCGCCTACAAGTGCGACAACTATTACGCGGCCGAGGCTGAGGGCGGTGTCCACCATGCCGACCGCGATATCGGTATCGCATGGCCTCCGGACGTGGCCGATCCAATCGTATCGGAGAAGGACGATCGCCTTCCGGGGTTGGGCGAAATCGTCGCGCCCTTCGTTTGCGAGTCGGCGCCGTGACCGCTCGCAAGCGCATAATCGTAACCGGTGGTGCCGGATTCATCGGCTCGGCACTCGTGCGACACCTGATTGTGCAGACGCCGCATGACGTCGCGGTGATCGACAAGCTGACCTATGCCGGCAACCGCGCCTCGCTGGCCCCGGTGTCAGATGATGTCCGATATCGCTTTTTCAAGGAAGACATAGCCGATGCCCGCCGCATTCGGTCGCTGTTCGATGAGGTCCGCCCGAGCGTTGTCGTCCATCTGGCAGCCGAGAGCCATGTTGATCGCTCCATCGACGGCGCCGATGCATTCATCCAGACAAACGTCGTTGGTACGTTTGTGCTTCTCGAGGCGAGCCGCGCCTATTTCGGCGGGCTTTCGGCAGCGGACCGGGAGAGCTTTCGCTTCGTCCACGTTTCGACGGACGAGGTCTACGGCTCCCTGGGCTCCGACGGAGCATTTGTCGAAAGCTCGCCCTACCGGCCGAATTCTCCTTACTCGGCATCAAAAGCCGGGTCCGACCATCTCGCCCGCGCGTGGCACGAGACCTACGGGCTTCCAATCATGGTCAGCAATTGCAGCAACAATTTCGGGCCGTACCAGTTCCCCGAGAAGCTGATCCCGCTGATGATCCTGAACGGCCTCCATCGCAAGCCGTTGCCAGTATACGGGACCGGCGCGAACATTCGCGATTGGCTCTATGTCGAGGACCACGTGCGGGCGTTGATGGCAATTGTCGACAGGGGCCGGCCGGGCGAGACCTACAACATCGGTGGCGGCAGCGAGCGCACGAATCTCGATGTGGTCAAGACGATATGTGCGATCATGGATGAGTTGGCCCCGAACGCGACACTTGGCCGGCACGAATCGCTCATCAGCTTCGTTACCGACAGACCCGGTCACGACCTTCGCTATGCCATTGACGCCGACAAGATCCTGAAGGAGCTTGATTGGCGACCGATTCACACGTTCCAGGAGAATCTTGTCGCGACCGTCCAGTGGTATCTGGAAAACCGCGAATGGTGGCGGCCGCTGTGGTCGGACGCCCATGGCGGTGAGAGACTCGGGTTGGTCCGGTGATCCTGGTGTTCGGCAGTGGCGGGCAACTGGGAACCGACATACTCGGCCGGGCGCGGGCGCTTGATGTTCCTTGTGTCGGTCTGACGCGGGAATCCGCAGACATAGCCGACGCGGAGACGGTCGGCCGCGCCATGCGCCAGCATCGTCCGGCGATTGTCATCAATGCTGCGAGCTACACGGCTGTCGATCGGGCCGAAAGCGAGCCCGCCGCAGCAATGCGTGCCAACGCCGAAGGTCCCGGCGTGATTGCACGAGAATGCCAGCAGCTCGGCGCCACACTCATTCACATCTCAACCGACTTTGTTTTCGACGGCACGTCTTCACGCCCGTACCGGGAGGATGACCAGATTGCTCCGCTCGGGGTTTACGGCGATAGCAAAGCAAGGGGAGAGGAGGCCGTCAGGCAGGCCTGCCACCGGCATCTCATCTTCAGGACCGCCTGGCTGTTTGGTACCCACGGCTCCAATTTTCTCAAGACCATCGTGCGGCTCGCCGGGGAACGGGACGAGATCCCGATGGTCGAAGATCAACTCGGATCTCCAACCTCGACGGCTGATCTCGCGGAAGCGATCTTCGCTGCGGTCGCCGTTTTGCCCGGGGACGACACCATCCACGGTACCTATCACGTTGCCGGTTCCGGGCAGGCGAGCCGATATCAGTTTGCGCAATCCGTCGTCGACGCCCAGGAGCGGTTCACAGGTCGGAAACTGCGTTTGGCGCCAATCACGTCCGCCGACTATCCGATGCCGGCCAGACGGCCGGCGAATTCCACACTCGATTCGACGAAATTCGCAGAGCGTTTCGGCTATCGGCTTGCCGATTGGCCGGTCGCTGTCCAGCGTACCGTACAGGAGCTGTTTGAGATGAGAGGAGCAACGTGAACAGAAAAGGTATCGTTCTTGCCGGCGGAGCCGGCACCCGCCTTCACCCGATTACGTTGGCGATGTCGAAGCAACTTCTGCCGGTCTACGACAAGCCGATGATCTATTATCCACTGTCGACTCTGATGTTGGCCGGCATCCGAGAAATTCTGCTGATCACCACTCCGGAAGACCTCGCCGGTTTCCAGCGTCTTCTTGGCGATGGCGAACGCTTTGGTCTTAGCTTGTCTTACGCCGTGCAGTCTTCGCCTCGCGGTCTCGCCGATGCGTTTATCGTCGGTCGTGAGTTCGTCGCCGGCGATCCCGTTGCACTCGTCCTGGGCGATAACATCTTTTTCGGACATGGCCTGACCGAACTGCTCCACCGGGCATCGGCACAACCAACCGGCGCGACCATCTTCGCTTATGCGGTGAAGGATCCGGAGCGCTATGGCGTTGTCGAGTTCTCCGGCGACGGACGAGCGCTTTCGATCGAGGAGAAACCGGAAGCTCCGAAGTCGAGCTACGCCGTCACCGGACTTTACTTTTATGACAACCTGGTTCTCGATATCGCCGCCGCGGTGACACCATCCCCCCGGGGTGAGCTGGAGATCACCGATGTCAACCGCGCCTATATGGAACGCGGCGATCTGTCCGTGGAGACAATGGGCCGCGGCTATGCCTGGCTGGACACCGGAACCCACTCCTCGATCGTGGAGGCCTCCCAGTTTGTCCACGTCATCGAAGAGCGTCAGGGACTGAAGATCGGCTGCCTGGAAGAGATCGCCTATTTCATGAACTTCATCGGCTTCGACCGCCTCAAGGCGAACGCGGAGGCCCAGGCCAAATCGGACTATGGCCAGTACCTGATGCAAGTCGTTCGCGGCGTTGCGTCAGGGCAGATCCCGCAAAGCAAAACGACTTGACCCATGACCGGCCAGCTTTCACCGCGCGGCAGGTTCCGTCGAGGGGCCCGGCCTCGGATCCTGAAGCATACGATTGCCCAAGCCTGAGTATGGATCGATATTCTCAGGCGGTTCGTGAAGCAAGCCGGCAGCCGTGATGTTCACCATACGCGCCGCGGGGTGGCGGTTCGTTCCCCACTCCTATGCCGTCGTCAACCAATGGCAATGCCTCGAACTCATGAGGCGCGATGTGGTCGATCTCTATTTTCGAGATGCGCCGCTGGTGAATCGGCGCTGGCGCCGGGTTGACGGCATGTTGCCGTCGAAGTGGGAGCAAGCGCTCCAGAGCCTTGAGGATGCGCCACCCGGGCACCCGGTCGACTGCGTCATCAGAGTCTTCGTGCCGGCCGATTTCAGTAATGCGCAGGCGAGGCGCACTCTGGTGCTGGGCACCGCGGATTTCGGCTGGTTCCCGACGGAGATGGTAAGGGGCGGCGGCACGCTGGCTGAAGCGCTCCGAGAATCAGATGCGACCATCGTGTCGCCATCGGAATGGTCCAGGTGGGGGCTGCTGCGCGCCGGTGCGGAACCAGACCGGGTCGAGATCGTGCCACACGGCGTAGAAGTCGACGTCTTTCGACCGCTTGATGCCGACCAGCGCCTGTCGGCGCGGGAGCAGGCGGGCCATGTCGACAAGTTCGTCTTCCTCAACGTTTCCGCGCACACGCTCAGCAAGGGGACCGATCTCATCCTCAAGGCTTTCGCGCGCGTTGCCGTGCAGCGGCAGGAGGCGTTTCTTGTTCTGAAAGGCACCGACGCGGTCTACGAGTCACGTCGCTTCCTGTCGAAGTGGATGACCGAGCGTTTGACGCCGGAGGAAAGGTCGGTGGTGGAGGGGCGCATGCAGTATATGGGGACGTCATTGCCGGTTAGCGAACTTGCGGCCACCTACGGAACCGCCGACGCTTATGTCACGCCCTATCGCTCGGAGAGCTTCAACCTGCCGGCATTGGAGGCCGCTGCCTGCGGACTGCCGGTTATCTGCACGGCGGGTGGCCCGACCGACGACTTCACTACGCCCGATTTCGCCAGGCGGATATCGGCAAAGCTTCAGGAGAGCTCTCGTCCGAATGAAGTTCTCAGGGAACCGGACCTGGAGGAACTCACCCAAGCGATGATCGATGTCATGGATGATTCGGGCTTCCGCACCAAGGCTGCAACGGCCGGTCCGGCCTTCGCGCGATCGCGGTTCACCTGGCGTCACGCGGTTGATCGTCTTCTTGAGGTTGCCGGAGCGCCGAGCTGAGTTCCTCCGGCGAGGGAACGGGGTACCCGAAACGGGCGCAGTGGTCCGATGTCTCCAGGCGAAGCGCATCATATTCGGCAAGGCTGAGCGATGCCGGCGGCCGGTAGCTTGTTTTTGTCTCTTGGGCGTCGAGTGTATCAATGACCGGCGAGACATTGATCCTGTGGCTGAAGACGTCCGGCTTGATCCCGGGAACACCGCAATGCTCCTCCAGCAAGCTGACAAAACGCTGCCCGTCGCTTTCAATTTCGGCGTACTCGATATGGAGGACGTTGTCCCGCCGGACTGAGCGCATGAAGTCCATATTGTGGCGCCACTTCCGGCCGAGCGCCGCAAAGTTCTCGGCGCTTGGATAGTCATTCGGAAAGCGGGCGCGATCCGAACGGGCCACGTCGAAGATGTTGCGATAGATGAAAACGAAGCGGGCGCGAGGAAAGAAATTCATGAAGGCGGCGAAGCTTTCCGCCCGGCGAATCTGGTGCTTGAGTCCCCAGACCTGTCGATCATAGGACAGTGACCATTTCCGATAATAGCCGGCAACCTGGTAGAGCTGGCTTCTCATCGTTCTGGCATAGTCCTCGTAGTCCGGAAACATGGCGCTGGCGTCGATGTCGTAGTTGCCGGCAAGCACTTGCTCGCGCACCTCGCGGGTACGCGCCTTCTTCAATGGAAGGTTGCCGAGAATGCCGGGCAGCGATCCGGGAAAGACCTCCAGAAACATGAAGTTCTCGCCGTAGATGATCGCTGTGCCACTGGAGTTGAGCGCGCGCTGAAGCAGCGTCGTACCGCATCGCCGCGCCGGAGCAACGACGAACACCGGCGGTCGCGGTTTCTCATTGCCGGTTTCGTTCATCTCTTTACCAACAGTCCCTGGCCGCTCGGCAACTCCAGGATCCGCTGGCCGCGTTTGCCGACCCACTCGTCCTCGGCAAGCTGCTGAGCGCGATAGCCGCGCCAGCCATAATCGTCGAAGACGATGATCCCTCCCGATACGACACGATCGAATAATACGTCCAGGGCCGCAATCTCAGCCGCGGAGGAGTTCATGTCGATGTGCAGCATCGCGATCCGGCTCGGCGCTTCGACGTGGAGTATATCCGGCACCTTGCCCCTGATAACCCGCACATTCGGATAGCGGGCAAACCGTTCAACGACGGATTCATACAGTCCCTCTTCGCGGAACAGGGGCGAGTTGTGACCTTCGCCATCCTGGTCCTCGGGGATGCCCTGGAAGGTGTCGTAGAGGTAGTACTTGCGATCCAGCGTCCCGAAGTCGAGGTATCGGGCGATGACCGAGGAGCAGAATCCGCGCCAAACGCCACATTCGACAAAGTCGCCCTCCGTCAACAAGGCCTGCTGCCCCGCCCAGGCGAGGGTGTTGATCCGCAGTAGCAGCGACTTCTCCTGATCCGACTTGGCCTCATGTCGGAAGGCCTGCATCAGTTCGCGATCACGCCTGAAGCCCAGTGTGCGGTCAAAAAGTATGACGTTGTCATTGGCATAGACCGAGCCGAAGATCCCCCGGAACCGTTTGATTGCGGTTTGGAAAAATTCACCGTCGGCCTTGTTGCGAAAATTTCCGTAAAAGATTGACTTGCTCCTGATGTTCAACGGCGAAACGACAAAGCACACGCCATGCCGACCGGCAAGAGGCGCGATCGCGAGAGTGAACGTTTCCGATCGTCGTTCGGTTTCTTTGAGATGTGCGTCCGTCAGTGTTATGCCCTCGCCGCCGATCCTCAAACAAGGTCCTGAACGCGATGAGCCGTGAACTTCTATTTGTCTATGCCGCGACGGGCGATCGCTTCCTCCGTGAAGGGGCGTTGTCGGCCGCCAGCTGCCGGCGGCACATGCCAGGCTGCCGGACCATGCTGCTGACTCCGGATGCCACCGCGCCCGACGGCTTTGACGAGGTCATCCAGTTCGGCGAGGAAATCCAGGATCCTTTCGAACTCAAGATCGCCGGAATGGCGGCGGTCGAGGCGGATCGGTTCGTATTCCTCGATACGGACACCTACCTCTTGGCCGATATAAGCGAGATCGACAGTGTTCTGGATCAATTCGACCTTGCCGCCGCGCAGGCACCGGTCCGGCTTCAGTCGAACCTTTGGCCGGAGACCGAGCCCTACCTCAGGGATGCGCCGGTCTGCTTTCCGGAACTCAACACCGGAGTCATCGCCTTTCGCAGGAGCCCCGCGGTTGTCGAGATGCTCGAAAACTGGCTCGCGCTTCATCGCCGCCATGCCCAGTCGACTCCGCCGCCCCGCACCCAGGACCAGGCGAGTTTTCGGTCGGTTGTCTACGCCAGCGACCTCAGACTGGCGACGCTGCCGCCCGAGTACAATTGTCGGTTTCCCTACCCCACGTCCGTGTGCGGAGAAGTCAAGCTTCTCCACGGCCACGCCGACCAGGAAGATTTCGAACGGATTGGCCGAGGGATTAATCGCAACCGAAGGCTTCGACTCATCACTCGCGAGCGGTTCCTCGCCGATTCGCTGGTGATGAAGGCACCTGCCAAATGACGTTGGCTGGTTTGTTGCACAGTGATTGTGACACTTTGAATGTCGGGACGAGATAGGCGCGGACCATATTGGACCTGGCTTCTTCGGTTGAGGCCATACGGGTGATTTCGACAAGGCCGCCCTTTCCTCTCCTTGGGAGACTTGGGGCATCAACACCATCTGTGGATGCTCGAACGATCGCCATCGCGCAGCGAAGATGCCGCGATCGCTTGCGACCACGACTGCGAGAGTGGCTGTTCCGCCGCAAAAGTCGTGGATAGCCGTGACAAGCACGGCCATGACGACTCATGGGTGTTCAACTCGGCCGCATCTTCTTGCCGGCTAAACCAGGATAGAGGACAACCATCGCCCGCCGACCTTCCGGATCGATCACGAATTCAAACCGTCAGATCACTGTGCCGAGTCACCAGAAACGGATGTTCTGCTGGTGGTTCTGCAGAACCACCAGTGATCTATTTCGATCGCTTGGCGCCGAGCGATTCGACCAGGTCCATCTGGACCGGCACGCAGCGTGCCACAGTGTAGTTCTCAAGGATCGTGGCTCGCGCATTTTCGCGGATTGACTCGAATTTGTCAGGATCGGCAAGGCTGTCTTCGACCAGGGAGACGAGTTGCCGACGATCGAAGAAATCAAAAAGAAGGCCGTTTTCGCCGTCCTCGACAACCTCACGCACCGGGTCGGTGTCCGAGGCAATAAGCAGGCATCCGGCCGACATCGCTTCCAGGGCGGACCACGAAAGCAGGAAGGGTGCCGTCAGATAGACGTGCGCCGCCGAGATCTGAAGGGCGGAAAGATAGACGCCATAAGGCACTTTGCCGAGAAAATGGATACGGGACGGGTCGACATCGACCTCGTCCAGCATGATCTCGCGCCACGGGCGACCGCTCGCATGTGACCGGCTGTAGCTCACCTCGTCGCCCCCGACCACGACGACTTCGACGTCCTGGTTGCGCGATAGAAGCAGCTCCGCCGCGCGCATGAACTCGGGAAACCCGCGCATGGGTTCGAGATTGCGCGAAACGTAGGTGACGACCTTGTCCCGTCGCGTCAGCTGACGACCGGATGGAAGCGTCACGGTGGCATCCGGGTTTGGCCGGCAGGCACGGGCGTTGATACCATCATGAATGATGTCGATGCGATCCCGGGCGTGGTCCGGGTACTGTCCGTGCTGCCAGCGGGTCGGCGAATAACCCCTGTCCATTGTCTCCAGCGCAAAAAGATTGAGCCCGGTCGACAGGCGGGCCTCAAACACCTGGTGCATGGCGGGCGGCATCGTCGGATTATGGACCTGAGCCGGGCCGAAGGGCGTCAGATGAAACTCGCAGTAGTGAAGCTGCCGCGCCTCCGGCCAGACATCCTTCAGGAAAAGGCCCTCGCCCCATCCGGGATGGATGACAATAACGTCGGGAGCGAAGCCGTCGCGCTTCATCCTCAAGGCCGAATTCGCAGCGGCTTCGCCGTAACCCCGCGCCCGCTCGAAGCGTTGCAGCAATGGCCGCGTCCCCGGCGCCTTTTTGTCCGGCAGCGCATAGCGAACGACTTTCACGCCCGGGAGTTTCACGTCTTCCTCGCGTTTGGAGAGCGCCGTGACCTGGTGCCCTGCGCGAGCGAGGCGAGGTGCCAAGTGGAGGAACTGGCCAGGAAAATTCTGGTGAACGAACAGCAGGCGCAATGGATTGGTGCCTCGAAAAAGACACAACTCGCAGAAAACAATGTCGCGTTTAGGACAGATCGTGCGTCGTGTCACGCTCCCATTTGGTTTAGGCATTATTCCGGGCGTCGGGAGACTGTTGGAGATGCCTCCCGTCGTTTTGGATTTCGAGCGTGCCGCCTGGCGGCTGGCGCATATGAACAAAAGGTGGATAGAACATGGCCAAGAAGATTCCAGGTCTGACCGGTGGCGACGACAGTGTCACGGTCGGTTACGGCGAGTGGAAAGGCGATCTGGAGGGCAACGACACCGTCCATTTCAGCCAGAATGCGGCGTTCACGCTGACCGGCAGCAGCGGCGCCGACTCGATTGAAGCGCAGGATGTGATCGCCTCCGTCGATCTCGGCAGCGGCAACGACACGATCGAGGGGGACGACGGCCGGGCGACGATTCTCACCGGCGGCGGAGCCGACTCCGTCGACTTTTATTCCGGCACCTTCTCGATCAAAACCGGCAAAGGCAACGACACGGTTGCCGTCGATGACGGCAGCGTCACGGTGATCGCCGGCAAGGGCAACGATTCGGTCGATTTGAGCGAAGGCACGCACTCGGTCAACGGCGGCGACGGCGACGACACGATTGACGTGGGCTATGGCGGCGCCTCGATCTTCAGCGGATCCGGGAACGACTCGATCAAGGCCGGTTCGGGCGATCTGTCGGCCAAGACCGGCAGCGGCAACGACACGGTCAGTACCGACTACGGCAGCCACACGATCAAGACCGGCAGCGGCAACGATTCCGTCGAGGGGTCTTATGGCGAAAACCTCATCAAGAGCGGTGGCGGCAACGACACCGTCAGTGCCTCTTACGGCCGGTCGACGATCAAGACCGGGGACGGCAACGACTCTGTCGATGTGGACAGTGGAGACCATTCGGTCGACACCGGCGACGGCAATGACACGATCGCTCTCGACTACGGCAAAGCCACGGTTGTTGCCGGCAAGGGGGGCGACTCGATCTCCATGGACACGGGGGTCTTCTCGGTCAATTCGGGCAGCGGCAGCGACACCGTCGACTTCTCCGATGGCCGTGCCACGGTGCTGGCCGGCAAGGGCGATGACTCGCTCTTGGGGAGCATCGACGGAACGGTGTCGATCGATGGTGGCGACGGCGACGATACGATCTCTACGGACAGCGGTTCGGGCACGGTGATCGGCGGTACCGGCGACGACTCGATCACGGTAGATGCCGGCAGTTGGAAGCTCCGGGGTGGCGACGGCTCCGATACGATCTACGGCGGCGACGGCGACTATGACGTCAAAGGTGGCAAGGGCAGCGATTCGATCTACGGGTTCAACGGCGCCGGCGATATCCGCGGCGGCAAGGGTGCCGACACGATCACGGCCGACTGGGTCGGGACGGTGAAGGGCGGCAAGGGCGGTGACTCGATCTGGGTGACGGGTGTGTCGGGCGAGGTATCTGGCGGCAAGGGGGCTGATACGATCGATGTCGGCGGTGGTGCGACGGTTTCTGGCGGCAAGGGCGACGATTCGATCGTGTTCACCCCGGATGACAAGGGCGACCAGAAGGCCTCGGGCGACGAGGGCGACGACACCTTCGTCTACCAGTATGCCGACGCTGGCGATGATGGTGTTGCCGACAGCAATGCTGGCAATGTCAAGATCAACGACCTGAGCAAGAGTGACACGCTGCGCTTCCACGATTCGGACGCTGGCGAAAACCTGACCAAGGCGCAGGTCGAGAGTGCCTCGACGGTGACGGACAACGGGGACGGCAAGAACGTGAAGATCGTGATCGACACGGTTGGCACGGGTGCGATGACGATTGTGCTGAAGGGTGTCGGCGACGGGTCGATTGCTTCGATCCAGGATCTGATTGACGCCGGCTACAACGTGACCTTCGACGCCTGATCTCCCCTGGGCCGGCTTGCCGGACCCAGCCCGGAACAAAGGCGGGCCGGTTCTCCGGCC
>JAAEOR010000125.1 GCA_024222895.1 Hyphomicrobiales bacterium
CGCAGGCTCAGCGCACCGATCGGTGTCGGTCGATAGTCAAGCTCTTCGAAGTAGGCGCTCATGCCGGGATGTCCTTGTTGGCGGACAGTCCATAGAGGTGCGGACGTCCGTGACGCAAATAATAGGCGCCCTTAACGCAGGCGGGGGCGAAGCCGGCTCATGGTCAGGCGTTCCGTCCCTGGTCGCCATCATCAAATCCGGGGACGATCTCAAGCGCGACGCCGTTGTGTCGGCAAATGTCGGTGATTGGCTCCGGCGGGACCCGGTCGGTGACGAAACTGTCGATTTGGGACAGATGTCCGATCCGCACTGGCGCCGTACGCGTGAATTTCATCGCGTCGGCAACAAGGATCACATGGCGGGCGTTCTTGATGATCGCGCGCGCCACCACGACCTCCCGATAGTCGAAATCGAGAAGGGCGCCATCGTCGTCGATTGCCGAAACGCCGATCACCGCCCGATCGACCTTGAACTGGTCGATGACGTCGATGGCGTTTTCGCCAAGGATCCCTCCGTCCGACTTGCGAACGAGACCGCCGGCGATGATCACATCAATCCCGGGCGACGGCATCAGGATTGCGGCGACATGGATGTTGTTGGTGATCACCATCAGCCCCTCGTGGCGCACCAGGTAGCGGGCAACCTCTTCCGTGGTTGTCCCGATGTTCATCAGCAGCGACGAGTTGTTGGGAATGAGGCCTGCCGCGTGCCGGCCGATCTGTTCCTTCTCGTCATGGG
Organism: Hyphomicrobiales bacterium; assembly: GCA_024222895.1. Lineage (GTDB taxonomy): Bacteria > Pseudomonadota > Alphaproteobacteria > Rhizobiales > Kaistiaceae > Bauldia. The sequence continues at coordinate 739 of JAAEOR010000125.1, forward strand.
CCATTGCCCGGCGAGCGTCATAGGCAACATTTTCGACGCCGGACGACAGGATCGCGCCGCCATGGATTCGCGTCAGGACCCGCTGGTCGCAGAGGTCGTTCAGATCCTTGCGGATCGTCTGTGGTGTCACCGAAAACCGCAACGCGAGTTCGTCGACGGTCACCCCACCAGTCTGCTTGGCAAGGTCGACGATTTGCCTCTGCCGGAGATTAAACTGAAACGACATGCCCGTGAGTCCGCCCGCTTCGACTTGAGCCGCTTGTCTAGGCTATCCGCGTTTTCACCAGAACGCGAGGGCCGGCATAATACCAAGGGTGCTAAATATTGACTCGTTTGACCGGAGTTTCCGCAGGGTTTGGCAAGGCGCGCTCGGCGACTTGGTACTGGTACCACGAGCCGATCGCAACGACGTCCACAACCCGCGGAAACTCTGGCCTGCGGTGGCCCGAATTCGCCCCGCCGAGCTGCGTTACGCCTCTCGAACGATGACTCCGTATAGCCCTTCGAGACGTGCCTTGCCGGCAGACGAATTGGGGCCATCAAGCGGGTCAATATTAAGCACCCTTGGTATAAGGCGCGCACGCCCGGCCCGGACGAACTGAGTGTGAAACTAACCGGTGAGCGCGGTGGTGAAGATGCCGCGCGCAGCGTCTTCGGTCAGCGGAACAGGATTTCCAGAAGCAGTCGGGTCGACAACCGCCATTGTCGCGACGGTCCCGGCGCGCTCACCGTCGACCCCGAGGCCTTCAAGCGTATGCGGTACGCCGATGCGTTCGCGAAGGTCAAGGATAGTCGCGACGAAGCCGCCGAAGCCACCATCGATACCGGCAAACGCGGCCAGTCGTGCGATCCTCGGTTCGATAGCGGCCCGATTGAAGGCAAGCACATAAGGCATGAACACGGCATTGGTCATACCGTGATGGGTGTTGTAGAGGGAACCGACCGGGTGCGAAAGCGAATGAATGGCGCCAAGCCCCTTCTGGAATGCCGTGGCGCCCATGGCCGCCGCGCTCATCATGTTGGCCCGAGCGACGATGTTGTTGCCGTCGGCGACGGCTCTCGGCAGGTTCTCCAGCACGAGCCGAATGCCCTCGACGGCGATGCCGTCGGCCATCGGATGATAGCCGTTGGCGCAGTAGGCTTCGAGGCAGTGGGCCAGTGCATCCATGCCGGTCCCTGCAGTGATCGCCGCCGGCATCCCGACGGTCAGCTCCGGATCGCAGATCACGATCGCCGGCATCATTCCGGGATGAAAGATGACCTTTTTGGTGTGGGTCGTCGTATCGGTGACGACACCGGCTCGACCGACTTCCGAACCGGTCCCGGCAGTCGTCGGAATTGCTACGATCGGAGCGATCCCGCCCGGATCAGCACGCGTCCACCAGTCGCCGATGTCTTCGAAATCCCAGATCGGCCGGGTCTGGCCCGCCATGAAGGCGACCAGTTTGCCGGTGTCGAGACCTGAGCCGCCACCAAAGGCGACGACGCCGTCGTGGTCTCCGGTGCGTAGTGCGTTCACGCCTTCGGTGACGTTGCGCTCGATCGGATTGGGTTGCACGTCGGCGAACAGTCCCGGCGCCAGTCCGGCATCCTCGAGCAGCGTCAACGCGTCCGCGGTGATCGCCAGCTTTGCCAGGCCCGCGTCGGTTACCAGCAGCGGGCGGGTGATCCCGACTGCCGCACAAGCTTCGGGAAGCTCGGCGATTCGTCCGGGGCCAAAGCGAATGGCAGTCGGGTAGGACCAGTTCGCGGTCACGTCCATGGCGTCGCTCATGCGATCAGTCCGTCCTGGTGCGCAGATGAAAGCTCTTCGGTCGGGTGAGGTGTTCGTAGCCCACCTTGGAGAGAGTCACGCCGCGGCCGGTCTGCTTGACGCCCACCCACGCCAGTGCCGGGTCCAGGTAGTCGGCGCGGTTCATGTAGACGGTGCCGGTCTGGATCCGGTCACCGATGGATTCTGCGGCGTCAACATCGGCTGTCCAGATGGAGGCGGTGAGGCCGAATGGCGAGTCGTTCATCAGTTCGAGCGCCTCGGCGTCCGAGGCCACCTTCATGATGCCGTGGGCCGGCCCAAAGGTTTCCTCGGTCATGATCCGCATCGAATGGTCGGCGTCGAGCAGGACCTGAGGCGCCATATAGGGCGAGTCGGCACGGGCTTCCGAGAACCGGGTGGTGTCGATGAGAGGCTTGGCGCCCGCCCTCACTGCGTCATCGACCTGACTGCGAACGAAATCGGCAGCGGACGTACGCACGAGCGGCCCGAGGGTTGTCTCGCTGTCGGAGGACGGGCCAAGCACGTAGGATTCGACAGTGTCTTTCACGCCGGCGATGAAGTCGTCATAAACCGCCTCATGCACATAGATGCGCTCGACCGCACAACAGGACTGACCTGAATTGAAGAACGCGCCGTCGACAATGTTCTCCACCGCAAACGGGATGTCGGCGTCGGGTCGGACATAGGCGGGGTCCTTGCCACCAAGTTCCAGGCAGGTCGCCGGGAAGTTCGGTGCGCTGGCCACCGCGGCCATGATGGCGCGACCACCGGTGACCGAACCGGTGAAGCCGACCTGGTCGACCAGGCCGGAGGCGATCGCCCGTCCGGTTGCATCGTGGGACATGTGCAGGACCTGGAAGACACTCTCCGGCAGGCCGGCCCTGGCGAAACAATCGGCGAAATGCTCGGCGGTCAACGCCGTCTGGCTGGAGTGCTTCATCACCACCGTGTTGCCCGCGATGATCGCCGGCAGCACTGCGTTAAGCGCCGTCATGTAAGGAAAATTCCAGGCGGGCAGATTCAGGACAACGCCCAGCGGTTCACGCCGGATGGCACGCTTGAAACCGGACTTGGGGCCCACGTCGATGTCGGCCAGAGCATCGGGCGCCACTTCGATCATGTAGCGCGCCCGCTCCTCGAAGCCGCCAACCTCTCCGGCACCGTAACGGATCGGCCGACCCATCTGCCAGGCGAGCAGTTCGCCAACCTTGTCCGTGTCTGCCACCATGGCGTCGGCGAAGGCAGTGGCGATCCGGCAGCGTTCGCTCACCGGTACGCGCCGCCATTCCGTTCGTGCTGTGCGGGCCCGTTTCAGGGTCGTCGCGATTTCGGCATCATCGGCTAGCGGCCGCTCGGCATAGACCGAACCGTCGATGGGCGAGATGATCTTCAGGGTGTCGGTCATGTTTCAATCCAAGGTTAGCACTGAATTGCTTTCAGGTGACCGGCGTGGGAGTAGGCAAGCAACAGATTGTCGCGAGTGATCAGCACCAGATCATATGCTCGCGCCGTTGCCGCCAAGATCCGATCTGCCGGGTCTCGCGGTGGCTCGCCCGGCAAGAAAGACGACGCGACCAACACTTGAGGCGGTAGCTGCGACAATCGAACATTGGGCGCTTCCAACAGCCGGTTGAACCATGCCTCCGGGCCGACCGGGAGAGCGACTCGCCCGCGAGAAACCAATAGCCCGATTTCCCATGCGGTGATGGGGGACACGTGGATTGACGTCCCTTCGTGCCCCGCGCGCTTTAACGCCTCGACGGCACTGTTGGAAAGGCTCGCATCCTCTGTGATCCAGATTGCCGCGCAGGTGTCTAGAAGGAGCGACATCAATTCGGTTCACTGCGACTGCTTGCTGTCGTATCGTCGCGGCTCAACGGAGTAACGAGCACGTTGCGTACGTGTTGATAGCGCGTACCGAGCGCCTTTGCGATCCGGCTGCGATCGGGCTTTCCTTCCTTCTGCCAGAGTGTCGCGAGATGCCGAATCTTGTCGCTGGTATTTAGGCCCTGTTCTGCAAGTTCATCTGCGATCTGCTGGTCGGTCTTTTCGGGCCCCAAGGCGATATCTGCCCAATCGGGATCAGCCGGTGCCGTCAGGTCGGTCCCGGGTGCGATGGTAGTCATACCCTTCAACCAACCGATCAACGGATGCCGCCGATCTTGGTTTGATTTGTCGACTCGGTGAGTCGTTTGAAGTCCGCTTGCATCACGCGGCGATTGAGGCTCGGTACGTACGCGTTTGAAAACCAGTTTCTGCCCCTCGATATCGACCTGCTCGGTCTTGAAGCCTGCGGCGAGCCATTCCTTCGTCATGACATTGTTGTCGGCGTTGTTGCTCCACCAAGCGCGAATATTTTGTGACGCAGGGAGCCGAAACCCAAGAATTCCTTCGATTTCGGAGAAGGTCACCGGTAGCTCCGTCGCCGTCGAATTCTGTAGGAAATTGCGGAGGGGTTCATACTTACTCATGTTTAGTTCTCCTTTCTCAAGGAGTTATATAGAAACACACACTGTGTGTGTCAATATTGCTCGAAGCCGCGCTTCAACTCCCAATCGGTGACGCGGCGGTCGTATTCCTGCTGCTCCCAGTTGGCCGTATGGACGTAGTGATCGACAACGTTGTCGCCCAGGGCGGTACGCAGCATTTTCGACTTGTCCATCAGCGCGGTGGCCTCGCGCAGTGTTTTGGGGATTTCACGCAGCCTCTTGCCGGAATAGGCGTCGCCGGTGAAGGGCGCCTCGAGTTCCAACCCCTCATCGACGCCAGCCAGTCCGGCGGCGATCAGGACGGCGAAGCCCAGATAGGGATTGAGATCAGCGCCGCCGATCCGGCATTCGGCGCGAATGGCTTTCGAGTTCTCGCCGACCAGCCGATAGCCGGCGGTGCGGTTGTCGCGGCTCCAGATCGCCTTGGTCGGCGCGAAGGTGCCGACCTGGAAACGCTTGTAGGAGTTGACGTAGGGTGCAAGGAACCAGGTGATGTCGCGGGCATATTTGAGCTGGCCGGCAAGGAATCGGCGCATCAATGCCGACATGCCGAATTCGGCTTTTGCGTCGCGGAACAGCGACTTGCGTCCCGCCTTGTCCCACAGCGACATGTGCACGTGGCAAGAGGAACCGGCGAGTTCGTAGTCCCATTTGGCCATGAAGGTCACCGCCTTGCCTTGAAGGTGGGCAATCTCCTTGATGCCGTTCTTGATCACCGAATGACGGTCAGCCATCTCCAGGGCATCAGCGTAGCGGACGTTGATCTCCTCCTGCCCGGGCCCCCATTCGCCCTTGGAATTTTCTACCGGGATGCCGGCCGCCTGCAAACCGGTCCGCACCGCCCGCAGGACATTCTCCTCCTTGCTGGTCTGGAAGATGTGATAATCCTCGATATACCGACCGGCCGTCGCCAGATCGGCGAAACGCTTCTGTCGGATGGTCTCGTAGTCCTCGTCGAAAAGATAGAAC
>JAAEOR010000126.1 GCA_024222895.1 Hyphomicrobiales bacterium
GGCGCCGTCGAGCGGGTCGCCCTCGGGCTCGACGCAGACGGCTCGATAGGGCGGGGCAAGCCATGGCAGAATCCGCGGAAAGACGCCGCCGATCATCGCGATCGATGGCGCGCCGACCTCCAGCAGCCGGGCGATGACCCGGGTCACGTCCCGCGCCGCCTCCTCGATGATCGCGACCGCCAGCGCATCGCGCTTGTCGGCGTGCTCGAAGACGAGCGGAGCGAAGCTGCCGAAGTCACCGGGGGTGGCGTTGCCGGCCCATTCGACAGCGTTGGGCGGCTCGCGATCGAAATAGTCGAGCACGGCATCGGCAAGAGGTGTCATCGGGGCCATACCCTCCAAAGCCCACAAGGCTCGACGAACGGCATTCCGCCCGATCATCATGCCGCTTCCCTCGTCGGCAATATCCGCTCCCCAGCCACCGACATTGATGAGTTCGCTACGGACGAGGGCAAGCCCCGCAAAGCCCGTGCCGACAATGAGGATGGCGCCGTCCTGACCGCCATGGGCGCCGAGCAGCGCCGTGTAGGCATCGGTGTTGACTTCCACGGACGCGAAAGGGAGTGGCTGGGCGAGTACATAGTCGCGATCCCAAGCCTGTTGCGTCCCGGCGAGGCCCAGGCCCGCGTGAACCCTGGATAGATCGGTCTCGTCGAGGCCGGCGTCTTCAGCTGCTCCGCGGCAGGCAGCAAGGATCTCCGTAATGGCCGCCTCTTTCAGCCGGGCATTGCCGGCGCCGGCGGTTGCTTCGCCGAGCTTGTCCCCGTCCGGGTCGCACAATCGTGCGCGGGTGCGGGTCGCGCCACCGTCGACGCCGATGAACAATGGTTCTTTCATATGTCTCGCGCGCGTTTGCCACAGCAATAGTGTGGTGCCTCTGCAAAGCCAACCGGAAATGACCGGAAGCCGCAAATCGTCAACGCGTGAAGCCGTTCGGGGATTGGTGGTGGGTCGAAGGGCTGACGGTTCAGAGCATCGAAGGATCCACCACCTCCATCACCTGTTTGGCACCTTCCCATATCATCAGCAGCGCAACCCAGGCGATGAGGATCAGCCCAAGATAGGAAATCCAACGGAATCGGTGAAGAAGTCGAGCAATCAGCGTCGCCGCAAGGCCCATGAGCGCAACCGAGAGTGCCAGCCCGACAACCATCACCCACAAATGATGGCGCGCCGTGCCTGCCACCGCCAGGACATTGTCCAGCGACATCGAGACATCTGCCACGATGATCTGGATCAGCGCCTGCCGCATGGTTTTGCGCGGTCCCACGGTGACCGCACCGGAGCCAGCGGCGCCGGCGATCTGATGTCCGTGAAGTTTCGCGTCCAGTTCGCCGTCGAGCGCGTCGGTTGCCAGCGCCTCTGCGCCGAACCCGCCGGATCGCAGTTCGCGCCAGAGCTTCCATGACACCCAGAGCAGAAGCAGACCGCCGGCCAGCACCAGACCGATGATGCCAAGCAGCTGGGCCGTGAAGACGGCGAAGACGATACGTAGGCCCGCAGCGGCGGCGATGCCGAAGAAGATCGCCTTCCTGCGAAGCTCGGCCGGCAGCCCCGCGGCCGCCATGCCGACCACGATAGCGTTGTCCCCCGCCAGCACCAAATCGATGATGATGACGGTCGCCAGCGCGGTCAGTTCTGAATGCATTGGCGTGTTGCGGGGTCAGGCCGGGACGGGCGTGCCGGCCGGGATCAGTTTCTCGTTCTTGAGGTCGCTCCACAGCGAACCGGGAATATCAGCCTGCCACCACTCGAGGATCTGGTTCAGCTCTTCCGCGGAGCGCGGCCCGGGTATGACACTCGACACGACCGGATGGGCCAGGGGGAACTTCAACGCCGCGGCGGCCAGCGGCACGTTGTGGGCTTCGCAGACGCGGCCAATCGCCTTGACCCGGCTCATCACCTCTTCTGGCGCATCGATGTAGTTCCATGTCTCGCGCCCAACCAGAACGCCGGAGTTGAACGGTCCGCCGACGACGACCGTGGCGCCATGCGCCTCCAGAGCAGGAAACAGGGTTTCGAGCGGATCCTGTTCCAACAGGGTGTAGCGACCGGCAAGTAGGAAGCAGTCCCACTGGGCATGGTCGAGCGCCTTGGCGATCGGCATCGCTTCATTGACGCCCAGTCCGATCGCCTTGACGTCGCCATTGCGGCGCAACTCCTCCAGTGCCTTGGCGGCGCCGTCCATGGCCTTTGCATACATCTCCGGTTGCAGGTCGGGGCCATGGGTGAGCGTGTCGGGATCGTGGATGTAGAGAATGTCGATGCGATTGAGGCCCAGGCGCTGCAGACTGTCCTCGTAGGAGCGCATCACACCGTCATAGCTGTAGTCGAAATAGGGTTCGAACGGCAGCGGCCGCCGCCATGCGTCATCGGTCGCCTGCGGGCCATGGCGCGGTCGGAGCCGGCGGCCAACCTTTGTCGACAGCACCCAGTCCTCCAGGCCGCGCAACTCGTCGCCCACAATGCGCTCCGACCGGCCATAGCCGTAGAACGGCGCGGTATCGAAATATCGAATCCCGGAATTGAAGGCCTCGAGCACGAGGATTTTGGAATCGGCGTCGGTCAGGTGTGCCATGTTGCCGCCGAGGGTTGCGCCGCCGAGGCCAAGTGTCGTGACTTCGAGCGCCGTTCGGCCGAGCGGCCGCGTTTCGAATTTCATCGTACCCCCTGTCATGCTTGGTTCGGCGATCGATGCTCGCCGGCTGAATGTCGCGTTGCGCGGCGGTGTCGCCACGGCGGGTTTCGATCACGGGTCGTTGCCAACCCGCTCTAGTGGTCCGACTCCGGCATTTGCTACCCTCTTGCAGCACGCGCCCGAGCAAACGTCGGAGTCATAAGGACCACTGGCCACTCGATGACGTGAATCGCGGTTCCCGGCAACTCTAGCCGATGCACCAGCCCCGGTACCGCTTGCCGAAGATGTTGGTCCGCCAGCATCGGAAGGTGTTCTTGCCGATCGCATATCCGGCCACGGCGCCCACGGCACCGCCGACCACAGCGCCACCGACCGATTGGCTTGCGATGGCGCCGATTGTGGCGCCGGCCGCGCCACCAATAGCCGCAGTCTGCTGCGGACGGGTTGCCATGCATCCCGATAGTGTCGCCGCGCCTATCATACAGGCCAAAGCGGCTGTCGCTGCTTTCATCGTTGTCCGCCCTCCGATCGCAATTCGCGCATTTGTACGCGCTCCGGCGGTCGTCATGCCGTCGCTCGTTTCACATCGCGCAAGCAATACCGCAAAAAGCAGGCGAACGGAACGGTATAAGGTCTCTGAACGGGTATTTTCAAGCCGGCCGGCCGGCTGCCGTCGGACGCGACTGGGAGCCGCCGGACTTCAGGCGTTTGCGAGCCTCGGACAGGATCGTGATCCCCAGTCCGGCAAACAGGACCCACCAGGCCGGTCGGATCGTGAAGGAGAAGTCGAGATTGGCGGAGAGCACACGATCCGCCGGCGCTCCCGTCGCGATTCCGTACCAGGCCGCCTCGGTGAAAGCGGTGAGCAGCGCCGCGGCGACCGACAACGCCACCAGCGGCAGCAGGCCTTCCTTGTATCCACGTCTCGCCATTTGCCGGTAGCCAATAAGCCAGAAGAAGAATCCAGTCATCAGGACGGGCTGAGAGACATCGACCTTTGACTGCATATAGTAGTGGAGAATGCCGAGAGCCGTGATGACGTAGACCGTCTTGTGCAGCCGGTTCCAGCGAATCGCGCCCATGCGCTTGACCCATCCGTCGGTTGAAGTCACGCCGAGAGCGACGAGACCGAGGAGGGCGGCGAAACCAATCAACAGATAGATACGCAGAGCGATTTCGGTTCCGACAAATACGAGGTCGAACTTCGAATCGATGAGAAAAAAGGTGAAATGGAGCACGATGTAGGAGAGCGCTGTGAGACCCAGAATCCGACGTATCTGAATCAGTTTTGACCAGTCGAACAGCCGGCGAGCCGGGGTGACGGCCAGGGTGATCAGCAGCAGGTAAATCGTCCAGTCGCCGACCCGGTGAATTGCCTCGGTGAACGGCCGTGCGCCGAGACCGAAGGCAAGCGCCCGATAGAGCAGCCACAGTGCCGGCAAACTGACCAGAACCAATGTGGTCGCCTTGAGCGGCGAGAAATGGCCCTTTCGGTCGTTCCAGGGAAGCTTGCGGTCGAGGGTCGCAGTCTGGGTCATGCGGTTTTTCCCTTACCGCATAGATCGATCGCGGTCACGCCAAGTGCAATACTGATAGACGACAACTCGCTTCACAGTCACGTCACGTGTTTGTAAGGAATTTGGGGCTTTGCGACCGGCTGGTCGTGAAGGCACGTCAAGTGACTCTCCCTCATGGCTCCCGCACCTTGCGAATTCGGTCTATGCACCGTGCCGACGCCCTATAGCCGCTGATCGCGAGACGTTACGCATTGCTCATTGGACATGGCGGACCATTCCCTCGTGACTGCGATCGCCGCACGGAGTGGACACGCCGTCGTATCGGCCAGTCCACCCTGCTATAGCCTCGGAGCGAACCGTGGGGGAGAATCAAGCTGATGGCGAGGGAATCGCTCGGTCTCGACGAAGAGTTGCACGACTATATCGTCAAAGCACATCCGCCGGAGCATCCCGTGCTGGCCCAGTTGCGGACAGTGACGGCAAAGATGCCCATGGCGGTGATGCAGATTGCCCCGGAACAGGGTTTCCTGCTTGCATTTCTTGTCCGCATGACCGGGGCAAGGAACGTCCTGGAGATCGGAACCTTCACCGGCTACAGCGCGCTCGCCATGGCACTGGCGCTTCCCCCGGAGGGGCGGCTCCTGGCTTGCGATGTCAGTGAGGAGTGGACCAGTATCGGCCGGCAGCACTGGGAGGCCGCCGGTGTTGCCGATCGGATCGATCTGCGCCTTGCGCCCGCCCTCGAAACGCTCGCGGCACTTCAGGACGACGGGGTCGCGGATCGCTTCGATCTTGCGTTCATCGATGCTCTGAAGGGCGAATATGATGGCTACTACGAGGCTTCTCTGAAGCTGGTGCCGGTCGGCGGCCTGCTTGTCTTCGACAACATGCTGCAGCAGGGCGATGTCGCCGACCCCGGCCAATCCGGCAAAGCTGTCGAGGCAATCCGGGCGATCAATGCCAAGATTGCTGCGGACGACCGCGTTGATGCTGTGCTGCTTTCGGTCGGCGACGGTATGACCCTGGCTCGGCGCATCGCCTGAAGACTTTGCCATCGACTTCGGCGCCAGTCCGGATATCGGGTTGGAGTTCGGCGGGTGGATCCGTGCAGGGCAGTCAGCGATTTACGGCGCGATGATCCAGGATCCAGTCGACGGCAGCGACGATGTCGTCCACCACCGCCGTCGGCGCTGGACGCCTGCCATCCTCGGCACCGGGTTGATACTTCCCGGTCCTGACCAGTAGCGCAGCACCGATCCCGGCCCTGAGTGCGCCCGAAACATCAGCTTCGATGTCGTCTCCGACCATCACGGTTTCAGCGCCCGTGCGCCCGAGGCTGGCGACAACCGCAGCATAGAAGTCCGGTGCCGGCTTGCCGAGAATGACGGCCTGTTGGCCGCTGGCAAACTCAAGGGCCGCGACAAAACCACCGGCGTCCAGACTGAGCACCCCGTCGCGATCCAGAAAGTAGCGGTTCTTGGCGAGAGCCAGAAATGCGGCGCCCGACATCAATGCCCGAAAGGCAGCGTTGAGGCTGTCATATGTGAATCCAACGCCAGCATCCCCAACCACAATGGCCTCGTCCGGGTATGCGCCGAGCCCCTCGAAATCCTCGACGAGTGCCGGGTGAATGAGCAGATGCGGCGACCGCCTGTTTGCCGTCAGCCAGGCGCGGGCAGCCGCTGCCGGTGTGAACAGGTCGGGGGGATCGACGCCAAGTCCCATCGCCGACAGGCGTTCAAGCACACCAGCCTTTGCCATCCGGGTGGTATTGGTGACGAAGCGGATCGGCACATCGGCGGCCCGGAGTCTTTCGATTGCTTCGACCGCTCCCGGCACTGCGCGGGTACCAAGGTAAACGACACCGGCCAGGTCGATGAGAGCGCCGCTGATCATGGACGGGTTACAACCGATGAGGATATCTCGAACCCTAACCGGCCAGCGGAGCGGTTGTGAAGTGCGGCGCCGGTCGAGATTTGTGCATTCCCGCCGGTGACGGAATATGCGAAGAGGCACGCGCCCTTGTTTCAGATGCAAAGAAATCCCATGCCCGACATCATTTCAATCGGCGAACCGCTTTTTGAACTCAATCAGCCTCGCGGCGAATCCATCTATCGACAAGGCTACGGCGGCGACACATCGAATTGCGCGATTGCGGCGGCGCGACAGGGCGCCAGCGTCGGTTACGTCACAGCAGTCGGTGCCGACCAGTTCGGTGACGCGTTCATGCGGCTGTGGCAGGAGGAGGGGGTCGACACCAGTGCCGTGAAACGCAGCCCTGTCGCCCATACCGGCCTCTATTTCATAACCCACAATGACGACGGCCATACGTTCTCCTATCTCCGGGCCGGGTCGGCTGCCAGCCGGATGACCACGGCCGATATTCCGGACGAGACGATCAAGTCTGCGCGGATCGTGCATGCATCCGGGATCAGCCAGGCGATTTCGTCCAGCGCTGCCGACGCCGTGTTTACTGCCATGCGGACGGCACGCTCGGCCGGGGTTACGGTGTCATACGATACCAATCTCCGACTGCGGCTGTGGCCGCTCGACCGGGCGAGGGCGGTGATCCACGCGGCGGTCTCACTTGCCGATATCGTTCGGCCAGGGCTTGATGATGCTCGCCATCTTACCGGTCTCACCGATCCCCACGCGATCGTCGATTTCTATCTCTCGATGGGGGCGCGAATTGTGGCGCTCACTTTGGGGGAGGACGGCGCTGTGGTGGCGACCAGAGAGAGGCGTCAGACGCTGAAGCCGATCGCCGTTCGTCACGTGGATGCGACCGGCGCCGGTGACATGTTTGACGGCGCTTTTCTTGCCGAATACCTGCGCACGGACGATCCCTTCGCCGCCGGCCGGTACGCCAACATGGCCGCGGCGTTGTCGACCGA
>JAAEOR010000127.1 GCA_024222895.1 Hyphomicrobiales bacterium
CCGGATCTCGTCCGCAAGTCTGGAGTAGACATGGTCGCTCAGTCTTGTCGCGCTTTCCGCGACGTTCTTGCTCATTGCATCATCCCGCATCTCCGCGCCGACAAATCTCGCGATGCACTATCACCCCCTGTAATGCAGGGCCTGGATCGACCAGAGCCCCATTTCCACTCCCTCAAGAAGCGCCAACGCATTGCTGCGACAACATACGCCAGTGGTAAAGCGGACCTGACCCAAATCTCCGCACCGGTGACGCGGCCCGTCGGCTTGTTCAGTCCACACGGCGGCTTATATCAGAATTTACATCTTTGTGAATGTAGTAATATGTGTTACTCGACGCAAGCTGACTAATCGAAGAGTTCAGGATGAAAATCGTAGCGATCGAAACGGTCCGGGTGTCTGAGTTCAGCAACCTTCTGCTGTTGCGTTTGCACACGAATGAAGGCCTGACCGGGCTCGGAGAGACGTTTCGCAACGTGGGAGCGATCGAATCCTACATCCATGAAACACTTGCCCCCTTTCTCATTGGCCAGAACCCTTTGGACCGGGAGGCGCTCTCCCACGGTATGGCCCGGACGATGGGAAATCACTACAAAGGATTTCCGACGCGAAGCGTTGAGATACGCGGAAACTCGGCCGTTGACATTGCCCTGTGGGATTTGGGCGGCAAGGCGCGCAACATGCCGGCATTCGAAATGCTCGGCGGGCTTACGAATGATAAGATAGCCGTCTACAACACCTGTGCGGGCGCCGCCTACAACAACAAGGCCCGCGTCGACTACGATTCAGAGATCTGGACGCGCAATTCGGGCCGTCCGCCAAGAATCGACGCATGCGAGGACCTGTTGCTGCAGGTTCACGATCCGGCCCGGCTGGCACACGAACTGCTGGACGAAGGCATCACCGCCCTGAAGATCTGGCCTTTCGACGCAATCGCGTGCAAGAACCGGGGTCTGTCGATCACCGCCAGCGAGCTTCGCGATGCCATCTGGCCCGTCGAGCAAATCCGTAGAGCGGTTGGCGACCGGATCGAAATCCTGATTGAGTACCACGGTCTTTGGCAACTGGCGCCGGCGCTGAAGATAGCGCGAGCCCTGGAAGAGTTCGACATCTACTGGCACGAAGATCCGCTCTGGATGCAGAATTTTGATGATCTGGCTCGTTACAACGACGCAGTCGATACGCGGCTGTGCGGCAGTGAAAACATGGGAACGCTGGCCTGGTATCGCGAGGTGTTCCGGCGGTCGTCAGTTGATGTCGCGAATTTTGACATTGCCTGGATTGGCGGACTGACCGAAGGGATGAAGATCACCCATTTCGCGGAAGCGTTCGATCGCCCGATAGCCCCGCACGACTGCACGGGACCGGTCACTCTGACTGCCAATGTGCACCTGCTGTCGGCGTCCCCTAATGCTTTGATCGCGGAAACCGTGCGTGCGTACTTCCAAAAGTTCTATCCCCGAATCGTGACTGAATTGCCCAAGGTCGAGAACGGATTTGTTCAGACATTGACGGGACCTGGTTTGGGGACAGAATTGCGCGACGACTTTCTCGCAAGGGAAGACGTGCACACGCGCATCAGCGGCAAACCATGCCAATGACGTAGACGTCCCGCACCGCCGGGTCACGTTTGCTTGCTGGGTGGTGGCGACCGGGCGGGACAGCACCAGCCAATTGATACCAAGGGTATGAGGTGTGAAGACTTGAACCTGAAAGACAAGATTGTCATCGTCACGGGGGGCCATGGCGGTATCGGCTACGCGGTGGTGCGCCATCTGATCGGCGAAGGTGCCAACGTCATTGTCGCTGACGTCTCACCAATGTCCGAAAATCAGATGTCGGATATGGGAGCCGCGGCGCAGAACTACACGTTTGTCGAATGTGATGTCACCTGCCGGAGCGAGGTTGACGCAGTTGTGGCTGCGACGGTTGACCGGCATGGCCGGATCGACGGCCTGTGCAACAGCGCCGGCATTGATCACCATGCCGAATTCCTGTCCGTCCGTGAGGACGAGTTCCTCCGCGTTTTGGACATCAACCTTCTTGGTACGTTCCGGTTCTCGCAGGCGGTCGCCCGGGTCATGGCAGCAACGAAACTCCGGGACGGGGGCACCTACTCCATTGTTCACATGTCTTCTGTCAACGCCGCGATCGGTACCGCAACGCACGCCGCGTATGCCTCCAGCAAAGGCGCCATTGCACAACTCACCCGCGTCATGGCGGTGGAGCTGGCGCCGCTTCATATTCGCGTCAACGCGGTTGGCCCGGGAACCATCTCCACGGCCCTGCTGGAGCAGCTCAAGGCGAAGCGTCCGGGCGCCTTGAAGTCGATCCATCTTCGTACACCGATGAAAAGAACCGGCATGCCCGAGGAAATCGCGCCAAGCGTCGCCTTTTTGTTGGGCGACGGATCGTCCTACCTCACCGGCCAGACGATCTATGTCGATGGCGGGCGGCTCGCACAGAACCTTCCGCTATCCGTCGACCGCCATCCTTAGGTCAAGGGTACTTGATATTGACCCGCCGGGAATGCCAAATGCCACGATGATACAGTTCCCAGGCGTCCATGCTGCCTGCCGGTTTACGCAGCGCACGGGAGTGTTCGGCGTCCGTCAATTCGGGCACGACAGCGCTGACGATTGACCGGGTCAATTCGTCCTGCAGGTCAAAGTAGTCCGACATCTCCCGATCGTATCGCTCGGCCCAGACGGCGTTGCCTTCGCTGGCCTCGATCAGTTGTGAAACAATACGAACTTGCGAACCATGTCTCCTCACGCAGCCTCGCAACACGTAAGAGACACCCAACTGGTCCGCGACTGACCTGGTCTCGAGTTGTTCATTTTCGCGGAAGCCAAAGGTCGAATCGCGAGCACTGATGAACAGCTGCCGGTACTTCGACAACGCAGCGATCAGATCTTCGGCAATCCCGTCGGCGAAGTAGGTGTGCTCGGAATCACCCGACATGTTCTCAAAGGGAAGCACGGCGATCGATGGCTTGCTCGACTTTGGCGACGCTGGTTGATCCAACGGGGAAGAAACGACAGACACCGTGGCGGTCGCTTGCCCTATGTCCACTTCCGGCACGAACATGAAACCCCGGCGCGGCACGGTGCGGATGATCCGCTGGCTTTTGCCGTCGTCGCCGACCGCCACGCGCACGGCGTTGATGCGGGTGGATATGGCAGAGTCGGATACAATGCGCCCGCCCCACACACCATCGATGATCTCGCTGCGGCTGAACACACGACCCGGCTCGGACGCCAGAAACGCAAGCAGATCGAGAACTTGCGGCTCAGCCGGGACGATCTGACCGCATTTGCGCAGTTCGCCACGCCACGGATCAATCTCGAATCCTTCGAAGCGGATAATCCGCTCGGACACGGAGGTCACGCAGGTCGTCCAATTGCCGGTGGTGGGCCGACCCTAACACAAAAGGACAGATCCGGAGCCCGTCCGCACGCTGCCTGAAAGACTTGGCCGGGATGATCGATCGGGGTTGACGCCATCGAACATCAGACTCGAAGGAGTCGACGACGACCTGCAAAGACCAGAAACACGCCCAACAGAATGGAACCTGCGACGCGGCAACCGCAGATGGACGTGCCGCCCAGATGCAGCGGCGGTCCGACCATGTCGCCGGCCACCGGATCTCCCGCGGGCGACCCAAGCCAGCCGGCAGCTAGGGCTCTTTGCGAGACAAGGATGCGACAGCCTCTCAGGGGAGCACCCGGCGGCCGCTTAGGGTCACGAACGGGAGTGAAGCAGGCATCCGGAACCCTTCACAATTCCGGACGTCGGTCCCGGATTTATCGTTCAGGGCGCAAGCAAGACTCTGGCCGAGTGTTGTTGGTGCGCCCCTGCCGGCGGGCTCTCGGGACCCGAGCCGATCCGAATTTCGATCATATGATGATTGAATCAATATTGATAATATCAATGTTCGATCGGCTACAGCTCTTTGTAAATAATCGCCCGATAGCGCTCGCGGCTGCCCACCAGATGGTTGCGCATTGCATCACGGGCAACGGACACGTCCTGGTTCGAGATCGCCCTCACAATATCGAGATGTTCCCGGTGGACCGCGCGCACCAGACTGACCCGGTCCTTCAGGTCTATCCCGACACGCAGCAACTGACTTCGCGGTATGGTTCGCTTGCCAAGAAACTCCAGGAACTCGACAAAAAATCGGTTGCCCGTCGCTTCCGCTATCGCCAGATGAAAGCGGTAGTCCTGATCCTCGGCGATGTCACCGGATTCAATCGCGGCGCTGATATCATCATAGGCCTCCTTGATCTTGGCCTCCTGCCCAAACGAACGGCGCTCGGCGGCAAGGCCCGCAGATTCGATCTCGACGGCCGCGCGAAGCTCCAGAACCTCGAGGATTTCAGATACTTTTTCCAGCTTACCGGAAAGCAGCGGGATCCGCTTTTTGTCACCGGGAGGTGTCCTGACAAATACGCCTGCCCCCTGGCGCGGTTCGACCAGTCCATCGGCGCGCAAACTCGATATTGCCTCGCGGATAACCGTTCGGCTAACGCCGAATTCATCGATCAGCGCCTTTTCGGTGGGAAGCCGCTCCCCTGGTTGCATGTGGTTTTCTTCGATTTTCTTCCGCAGCGCAGCAATGACCTGGCTGGTCAGATTCTGACCTGGCCGCCTGGTGACGTTTTCCTGGTGTTTGTTCACGGTTCACCGCCCGTGATCGCTACGGCCGGATTTGTGAGCCAATCGAGGTCTGTCATGGACGTCGGGATTTTTCTTGCCTTACAAAACAAGTATGTCATATGATGAATTTAGATGATAGGTATTTATCATCGACAGAACACGGTGCATTCATTTTGGGAGGAAAAAAAATGAAACGCCTCAAGACATCTGCATTTGTTGGCGCACTGGCTGCCACTGGCCTTGCGCTGTCGGCGGTTGCTGCCCAGGCGGCCGAATGGAAAGCGTGGAACATCCACGTCGACGGATACCCCAATACGGTCGCCATGGATAAGTTCGCCGAACTCGTCGCCGAAAAGACCGGCGGCGAGATCACCATCAAGAACTTCCATGCCGGCGTGCTCGGCAGCCAGCCCGATGCTATCGAGCAGGTCCGCGCCGGCGCCCTCGAAGTGGGAAATTTCAACCTCGGCCCGATGGGTCCGACGGTACCCGAAACCAACGTCGTCTCGTTGCCGTTCATCTTCAAGAGCCCGGATCAGATGTTCCGCGTGCTCGACGGCGAAGCCGGCGAGATCATCGCCAAGGGGATGGAAGCCAAGGGCCTCGTGCCACTCGCCTGGTATGATTCGGGCGCGCGGTCTTTCTACAACTCCAAACACGCGATCATGAAGCCGGACGATGTCACCGGCTTGAAGGTCCGCGTGATGAACAACGACCTCTATTCGGGAATGATCTCGGCGCTTGGCGGTAACCCTTCACCGATGGCCTTCGCCGAAGTGCAGCAGGCGCTCAAGACCGGCGTCGTTGACGGTGCCGAGAACAACTGGCCGTCCTTCGAATCGACAGGCCATTATGAGGTCGCCGGCTTTTACTCGCTGTCCGAGCATCTGATCATTCCGGAATGTCTCTGCGTCAATGCCGACGCCTGGAATGCGCTCAGCGATGAAAACAAGGCCGCCATTCGCGAAGCGGCCGAGGAATCCGCCGTGCTGCAGCGGGAGGAATGGAACAAGCGCTCCGACACCAGCAAGGACAAGGTCATCGCGGCTGGCGTGCAGTTCAACGAGATTCCTGACAAATCCGCGTTCCAGATGGCCATGCAGCCGGTCTATGACGGCTACCTGGAAGACAACCCGGACCTCAAGTCGCTGGTCGAGCTGATTCAGAATACCGAATAGTCTACTGCCATCCGCGAGCCGACGGCGGCAACGTCCGGCTTTCGCGGCACGAAGACAAGACGGCTGGGCTCGCATGTCGGGCCCGGCCGCTGCCACGACATGGACCCGGGAATTCTCGCATGGCCACGGACCCCAGCAAATCCGGCGAAGCGCCGGATTTGGTCGATCGTTCCGGATACGACAAGTTCCTGGATGCCCTGGCGTTGATCTCCAAGATCGCGACGGGTACCGCGCTGGTCGTGCTGACCGTGATCTTCAGTTGGCTGGTGTTCGGCCGCTACGTCCTCAACGCGACGCCGACCTGGGTCGAGCAGGTGTCCCTTCTGTTGATCATGCTGATCACATTCGTCGGAGCCGCGGTCGGCATCCACGAGAACACCCATCTCGGCGTCTCCTATTTCCGCGAGTTCGCACCGGAGCGCATTCGCAAGATCTTTATGGCGATCTCGCATCTGATGCTGCTCGGTTTCGGCGTTCTGATGATGTGGCACAGCTACGAGCTCACCGTCTTCAAATGGGGTTCGGAGATTCCGTTGATCCATATTCCGGAAGGCATCCGAACCATTCCGATTACCATTTGCGGCGCGCTCGTCATGCTCTTTTCCATCGGGCATCTGATCCATCAAGCCCGCGGCATCGAAGAGACGTCCAGCCTTGATGAATAGTGTTTTGGGCGGATCGGTCCGCAGGGCAGAACCGCCTCGGGAGAATTGACAAATGGGACTTGCGATTCTCCTCCTGCTTTTCGCCTTTGGCGTGATCATTGGCATACCCGTGGCGTTTGC
>JAAEOR010000128.1 GCA_024222895.1 Hyphomicrobiales bacterium
AACACGAACGTATCGGCACCATCTGTCCCTTTCAGGACATCCGCACCTGCGGTTCCAATAATCACGCTACCAGCTTCCCCTCCGTCGGTCTCAGGATCGGGCGCCGGATCAGGGTCTGGCGCTGGAGTGGGATCCGGTGTCGGCGCTGGCTCTGGATCACCCCAGAAGCTGAACATTTCTTCATTCAGATCCGTCATTGCAACGCCGCGCAGTTCGATGCGGATGTCCGCAATCTCGTAGGTGCCCGAGTCCCAATATATGATCGCTTCACCTTCGGCGTCCTCGGAGATCTGAAGATCG
The DNA here is from genome assembly GCA_024222895.1 of Hyphomicrobiales bacterium. Taxonomy (GTDB): domain Bacteria; phylum Pseudomonadota; class Alphaproteobacteria; order Rhizobiales; family Kaistiaceae; genus Bauldia. The sequence continues at coordinate 301 of JAAEOR010000128.1, forward strand.
GAGTAGTGGAGACTCTTGATTTCGGTGAAATCGAATCGGTCCGAGTTGATGTCGAAATCCATGACCGTGTCGGACACGACGGTCGACGAGACATAAGAAAACGGGTTCGGATCGGATTCCTTGTAAATTAGCGTATCGGCGCCATCTCCTGTCCAGATAAGATTGAGCCCGGTATCACTGAAGATCATGTCGTCGCTATCCGTGCCGAACATGAACTCGTTGAGTTGCGCTTTGCCGCCGCGGTCGTCGCCAAGGTCTTCATGTTCGCCAGACACCACACGGAAGGTTATCGGTTCCCAGTAGGCGCCGTAGAACTGGATCTGCTCGACGTAGAACTTGTCCGAATTGGTCCGGAACTGGTTCTCGACAGTAACCGATGACAGGCCGTCCAGGGTCGCAATCACCATGTCGTCGCCGACTCGCTCGGTGCTGATCTTGGCGATCGCTTCAGCGGAGTTGCCGTCCGAAGGACCATAGAGGCCAAAGAATTCTAGAATGTCGTAACTCCATGCCCCGTAGGTGCCAACAGTAGTGTCGTAGATTGCAGCGTCGCCGTTGTCGCGAACAATGTCGTGGCCCCACTGGTCGGTGGTTCCAAGTGCCGCACGGTCATAGCCGAAGCGGTAGGTGTCTCCCCCCTTGCCGCCGATCAAAGTGTCGTTGCCGTCGAAGCCAGTTAGTTTGTCCCAGCCGTCGCCGCCTTTGATCAGGTCGTCCCCGGTGCCGCCGAAGACGTAGTCGTTGCCGGCACCCGCTACGACCGTATTGTTGCCCTCCCCGGTCTCGATCCAGTCGTTGCCCGAGCCGCCCTTGATCAGGTCGTTGCCGTTGCCGCCGTAGAGGTTGTCGTTGCCCGAGCCGCCGCGGATCTCGTCGGCACCGTCACCACCAAAGACCACGTCATTTCCGGCGCCCGCGACAACCAGGTCGTCGCCTGCTCCGGCATCGACAAAGTCGTCTCCGGCATAGGTCTTGTGTGTCTCGCCGAGTGCGGTGCCTCCGACGATGTCGTTCTCCGACGAGCCATTCAGGCCGGTCGCAAGCTTGTAGGTCACGCCACCCGCTTCCAGATACTCGACCGCTTCGCCAGCATAATGATCTTTGATCTCGACCGTCGTCTCGCCAAAGCCGGGATCGCGGAACCGGGTCGGCTGGCCCGGCAGAGTCACGATCAGATCGTCACCCACTCGCTCAGCAGTTGCCCAAGCCTGATAACCAAGTGACGCGCTGGCATAGATCCCGCGCAGACCGGTGATAGTATCCACAACGCCGTCGCCACCGTTATCGTCGACAACCACCCACTGTGAGCCCGTGCCCTGAGACAGGCGATATTCGTCAGCTCCGGCACCACCAGAAAGGGTGTCATTGCCACCGTAGGCGATTAATACGTCGTCCAGCGCCGTACCAATTAATGTGTCGTCGCCGCTTGTCCCTGGAATATCGACCATAATTTCCTACTCGTCCGTCCTCTGTGAAAAGGCCGCGTTTCTTGCACAGTGTTGTGGGTACACTCCCGGAGAGGATCTCGGCGGAATATGACTGCAGTATGACATTGTCATGTTATCGAGTCGCCTGCGCGTGAATTTGGCCGCGCGGAGAAATCACGCCGCAGTTGTCGCCATTTACCATGTCACCATCGCCTCGCCGCGAAACTGTTGGAGCGTGTTTGGGGTGCGTCAGGAATGCTGATGTCAGCTTGCCGGTGGAAGTCCGTGGCCGGGGGTGAGTCTTGCGGGCGTCGCGGCAACGATCCATGGCCAATCTGGAGCCAGCACAAATCTAAAGACCTCGAATGCTTAAAGGACCTCGCCATCCGGCGGCAGCTTGCCGACCTGCTAATCGTGGAGGAAGCGCCCAGCGCTTGTCTCGGCTGCGGATCTCCAGTCTCATCGTCGGACGGATGGGGGCGTCAGTGTTTGAAGCGGCATATCTGCAAATGCACCAGCATGAAGTCCATGATTTCGATGCCGAGCTCTTTCAGGTGCTGGACCGGTTGTTCGCGGATATTGGTGCCTGTTGCTCGGATCTCAAAACTTCGCTGCAACCTTGACCGACCGCAAGCCGCAATGCTGACGACCGTCGGTTTGCGGTCAGTCGTCTGGTTCCTCCACCGCACCTTCCCGCAATGCGGCCTGCGCGGCAGCCAGACGGGCGATCGGCACCCGAAACGGCGAGCAGGAGACGTAGTCGAGCCCGACTTCCTCACAAAAGGCGATGGTTGCCGGGTCGCCGCCATGTTCGCCGC
>JAAEOR010000129.1 GCA_024222895.1 Hyphomicrobiales bacterium
AACCGGAAACGGGAGGAGCCGGTGCCTGAGGCAAAGCCTTACGATATACCATAGGCCGGAGAGCAAGAGCCGGATGAGGCGAGAGTCTCACGTCCGGTTCTGTGAGGGCGGAGAGGTGAAATCCCTCTCCGCTACTCGACTCGTCGACATAATAGGTGTCCGCCGTGACGTCGACTGTGCCGCCGTCGATCTCGACGTCCCCACTTGACTTGAGCAGGTCGGCGCTGCCGTCACTATCGATCTCGACCGCAAACACCGACCCGGAATCGAACGTCACGTCGGCCGTCTTCAGCGTGCCGACGGAATTGCCCGGCGCGAGAGTGCCGCCGTCCTGGATGGTCGCAAGATCGGTCAACGTCCCGGTCCCCAGAAGTGTACCGCTCACCACGGTAACCTCACCGGGCAACGTGGTGTCGACCGAGAGGGAACCACCCTTGACGTTGGTCGTACCGGTGAAATCGGTCAGGGTTCCCTGAAGGCTGGTATAGCCGTTCTCAGCTTTGATCGTCCCGGCCCCGGAAATCGTGTGGTCAAACGCGAAGGTGCCGGAATCGTCGGCATGGTTGAATAACAGGGTGCCGTCGCCATCGCCGAACTCGATGCTCTTGGCCTTGAGAGTGCCGGTGCCAAGCGGCGTGTCTCCGGACGGAGAGCCGATCGAAAACGTGCCCGTCGCACCGGCTTCGCTGGCGATCAACAGGGAGGAATCGCCAGCGTTGACATCCACCAAAGCACCGTTATTCACCGCGAGCATGCCCGTCCCGCTCCCGCCGACCGTCAACGACTTGCTCCACAGCGTCGATTGCTCGAGCGATCCGCCGCTCGTTTCCGTTGCACCGCTGACGATTACCGTGCCCGATGCGTCCGCCTGATTTCCGACGATGGTCGATCCGGAAATCTTGGCGGATGCCGAATTCTCGATGACGAGTTCACCACCGGTCTTCTCGTCGCCAACGGTCAGTGCGCTGCCGTCAAGGTCACCACTCAGAGTCAGATACCCGCCGTCGACCGTGGTCGTACCGGAAAAGGATCCATTGTCGCCCGAGAGCTCCGTGTAACCCGACAGAACTTCTATTGATCCCTTGCCACTGATCGCGGCCGCAAGAACCAGCGGGTGGGATGACTTGGCGGTATGGTTGAAGACCAGGCTGCCTGTCCCGCTGCCAAACTTGATAGCCGCCGCCGACAGGGTCCCCGCCGCTGCAGCGCCCTCGCCGTCCTCCGCGCCAAATGCTACCACGCCCGTCGAACCACTTGATTCGGCGACCTCGATCGTGCCCGTGCCATCGTTCACAATCGCCTCGCCGGCCTCCGCCAGGACAAGGACGCCGCTGCCGTCCTTGCCGACGTAAACGCTACCGCCGACCGAGAATGTCGAGGCATCGTTGCCATTGTCACCGCTGACGAGGATCGAGCCCGACGACCCCGACTTGTCGCCGATCGTTGCGTCGCCTGTGATCGCCGCGTCACTCCCGTCCAGCATGATGAAGCCGGCATCAGTACCGCTGTTGCCCACGATGAGATCCGTAGCACCCAGCTGGTTGGCCACAGCAAGCGTCGCCCCATCGACCGTGACTGTGCCGGTCATCGTGCTGTTGTCACCGGTCAGGATCGTGTAGCCACTCGTCGCGTTGAGAGCGACGGTGCCGATAATCTCTGGTGAAAATTCGTAGCCATCCGTCTCTATCGCCGTGTGGTTGAACAGGATCTCGCCGCCGGTGGCAAAGAGTTCACCGGAGCTGGCGGTTGGCGTCTCGATCGTGCCGGGCGCGACGGCCGTTGTCGGGCCGCCGATGACGAGCAGGCCGTTGCCTCCCATGGAGATCCCCTCAGCGGCCGAGAGTTCACCGCCTTCGGAGAGGATCAGGGTGCCGGAGCCGCTCCCGTCCGTACCCAATACCAGATTGCCCGTCAGCTCGACCGTCGACGCATAGGTGGTGGTACCGTCGACAATCGAGCCACTGACAGTGGCAGTCGCATCATCACCGTCGTTGAAGCCGACCCCGAAATCGTCGGCCGACAGGTAGCCACCGTCTTCAACGGTGAACGAACCGGTCCCGATGACTTCGAGGACATCGGCCGCGGCAGCCCCGTTTGTCACCTGGTCGGATATGATCGTGGCGTTCGGGGTTGCCGTATCGATGATAGCCTTGTCCGAAGCGGTCGGCACTGCAGCGTCCCAGTTGCTCGCATCGAACCAATCGCTGGAGGTGGTCCCCGTCCAGTCTGTCGTACCGGCGAACGCAGTTGTCGCCGATGCGATGATGACCAATGGCGCTGTGATGGTGATCACACATTTAAACTGCGACGAAGTCTCGGCTAAATCTCGGATCATTTAGCACTCTCAAAAACTGCTGGTTGCTGCCCGGACTTCACTCACATTACTTTCATCCGCGGCTCGCGCAATGTCTCCATATTCTTTCTTGGCACCTTAAAGTTCCCCACAAACAAGGAACTGGTCCCTAATCGCAACGAAATGAAGAAGCAAGCAACTCTATTCGGGTTCAATGAACCCGGATCGGCCGCTTTTGAACGAATTGTTTGACGGTTCCGAAAGTCGGCGCCATGTCTCCGTAGAACTGGGCGAAAGAACAAAAACGGGGGTATCGTGACCACACCATGAACCGGGCGACGCACTCACGCTCGTCGAGCGCCCGCAACCGGACTGGTCGATCCGGGCCATATCGACGCTGCTCTATCACCGGAAGCACGCTTACGACGACCTGGCCGCGTTGGCCGAGGTGCCGGAACTTGCCGAAAGCTGGCGATCGCTGGCCCGGCGCCGGGTCGAGAAGAGAGGCATCGAGGACTGGACGCCTCGCCTGCGCAGGCCGGACCGAGACCGGTCCTTGCGATCAGGCGACCTCGTAGCGCGCGATGAAGTCGCGATCCGGCTCGACCCCGAGGCCGGGGCTTGACGGGATCGACGCGAAGCCGCCGGTGCGCGCCACCTGCCCCTGGATGTCGAGCGGCTCGACCAGCAGTTCGTCGCGGAAGCGGTTGTCGGTTGTGTCGAACTCCAGCATCGGCTCGCTTGGATAAAGACCGCCGGGGAGCGGCGGCATGGCCGCCAGCAGATGAAGGTTGGCGGCAACGGCAACTGCCGACCCCCACACATGATTGACCACCGGTGTGAAGTGGGTATGGGCGAGCGCCAGCACCTTGAGATATTCGGAAACACCGCCGAGCGCACACACCTCCGGCTGGGCGATATCCAGACAACGGCCTTCAAGCAGGTGGCGCCAACCCCAGCGGGTGAACTCCGCCTCACCGCCCGAGATTCTGGTTTTCAGTCTGGTCCGCAACTCGCGATAGCCATCGTGATCCTCCGGCGCCACCGGTTCCTCGAACCAGTACGCGCCCAGTTCGTCAAGCGCCCGACCGACTTCCAACGCCTCGCTGGTCGTGTAGCAATGGTTGGCGTCGACCATGAAGCGGAAGTCGTCGCCGACGCCACGGCGTACGGCTTCGGCAAGGCGGATATCGTCGGCCGGCCCGAGGCCGACCTTCATCTTGGTGGCAACGAATCCGGCATCCTTGATCGCCACCGATTCATCCTTGAACCGGGCGGCCAGGCACGCCGCATCCTCGCGGCGCAACATCATGCCATAGCCATAGACCGAAACGCGGTCACGGAACTGGCCACCGGCCAGCTTGCACAGCGGCAGCCCGGCGATCTTGCCGGCAATATCCCACAAGGCGATGTCGACTCCGGACAACGCCTGGATCGGCATGCCCTTCTGGCCGTGATCGCGCAACCGGTTGTAGACGTCGTGCCAGATCACGTCCCGATCGACGGGATCGCGACCGACGACCATCGGCTGGATCACCGTCTCGACGATCGCCTTGTTCGCCAGCGCAATGTTGCCCGGACCGAAACACTCGCCCCAGCCGGTCAACCCCTCATCGGTGCGGACCTCGACCAGATGGGCCGAGCGCCTGGCGTAAAACTGTTGGGAGTAGCCGAGTTCCTCCGGCAGGTCGTACTGGAGGACGTGGCTGACAATTTCGGTGACTTTCATGCGGATCCCGTTTCAGGCGGCGAGCGCGCGCGATATGCGCTTGACGGCCAGATAGTCGTTCAACGCGAGATGCGAACAATCATGTCCGATCCCGGATTGGCCGATGCCGCCATGGGGAAGATCGATGTCGTATTTCACACCATTAATCTGCACTTCGCCGTATCGAAGGCTGGCGGCATAGCGGTTGGCCTTGGCAATGTCTCGGGTGAAAACGTAAGCCGTCAGCCCGCCGTCTTCGCCATCATTGGCCCTGTCCACCAGCGTCTCTTCATCATCGAAGGTCAGCAGGCTGACCACCGGACCAAAGATCTCCGAACGGTAGATCTCCATATTCTCTGTCACATTGCCGAGCACCGTCGGCGCAAAGTAGTGCCCCTTGTCGAATCCGTCCGGACGCCCGCCGCCGGCCAGCAGGCTGGCACCATCGGCGACGGCGCCATCGACCAGGCCCTTGACCCGGGCCCAGGCCCGGCCATCGATCATCGGGCCGGTGACGATCGGCTTCGCCTTGTCGAAACCGACCCTCGTGTTATTGGCCCGCTCGACCACCTTGGCGGTGAAAGCCTCGGCCACTGTCGCCTCGACAAACACCCGGTTCGGCGTCACGCAGATCTGACCCGCATTGTTGAACTTGACCGCGGTGACGATATCAGCGGCCAGATCCAGATCGGCATCGGCAAAGACCAGTACCGGCGCATTGCCGCCGAGTTCCATCGAGTAGCGCTTGATCGTGGTCGCACCGGTTTTCATGATGTGCTTGCCGGTTGCGGTCGATCCGATCAGCGTCAGCAATGCCGGGATCGGCGACGCCGACAACGCGTCGGCAACCTCATAGCTTGTCGAGCCGATGATATTGACCGCACCGGCCGGCAGGCCAATCTTGGCACACAGCTCACCGACCGCGTAGGCCGAGATCGGCGTTGCGATCGACGGCCGGATGATGATCGGGCAGCCGGTCGCCATCGCCGGGCCGATCTTGAAGGCGAGATTCAGCAGCGGGAAGTTCCAGGCCAGGAACGCTACGGCAACACCCACCGGTTCGTGCACCAGGCGGTGTTCATGGGTCCCGGCCCGGTCGGCAAGGCTTTCGTCGCGCACCCGGGCGATTTCCTCGGCATAGAAGTGCAGCGCGTTCTTCAGGCTGTCGAAGTCTTCCTGGGTGCCGCCCCACGGCTTGCCCATCTCCTGGTGAATGCACTCGCGCAAGTGCTCCTCATTCTCAATCACGGCGTCGCGCAGTTTGCGCATCCACTCCTGCCGGTCGGCAATCGAGGTCTGCGACCACATCGGGAACGCCGCCTGGGCCGCCCGAAGCGCCTTGTCGGCATCGGCCAGGCCGGCCGTCGCAACGGTGCCGACAACCTCTTCGGTCGCGGGATTGATGATGTCGGCCGTATCCTCGCCGTCGACCAGCGCGCCGCCGATATACATCTTCTTGTTGAATGACATGAGGGCGCTCCTTCAGAACGGTTTGGTATCGCTGGTCAGGTCGAGCCAGTCGCGCTCGGCCCTCTCGAGACGCAGGTCGCCGGCGCGGGCGGAGTTGGCGATCTGTTCGGGGGTTTCGGCACCGTTCAAGGCGACGACGGGAAAGTCCTGGTTGACCACATAGCCGAGCGCCACCTCGAACATCGAGAGACCTTTCGTTGCGGCGAACGCTTCGGCGCGGCGCTTCCGCTCGAAATTGGCATCGGAATAGAAGACACGCACGAGATCCGCGTCACTTTGGTCGTCCGGATCCGCCTTGGCGAAATAGCCGCGACCAAGCGCCGACCACGCGACCAGCAGGAAATCGTTGGCGGCAAACCAGGCGCGGTCCTGCTCGTCGGTCACTACTGTGTCGGGCCAGAACGGTTCGTTGGCGCGGGCGAGCGAGAAGTTGGGGCTGGAGCTCATCATTGCCGCCTTACCGTTGGCGCGGGCGTAGTCGATCGCCTCCTGGATGCGGCTGGTAGTCCAGTTGGAAGCGCCATACGCCTTGAGGCGACTGGCGCGGACTTCCTCGTCCAGCGCATCAACCAGCGGCCCGACCGGATGGCCGGGCTCGTCGCGGTGGAACATCCAGATGTCGAGATAGTCGGTCTTCAGCCGCTGGAGCGATCCGTCGATCGCCTTGTGGATCGACTCCGGATTGATCTTCGCCCCGCCCGGATGGATCGGCGCGCAATAGCCCGGAATGAGTCCCTTCGAGGCGAGGATGATCGACTCCCGCCGCGCCGGATTAGCGGCCAGCCAATCGCCGATGACCATCTCGGAATAGCCGTGCTCCTCGACCGCACCATAGACCTCGGCGGTATCGACATAGGTGCCGCCACCGTCGACGAATGCGTCAAGCAGGCTGAAATCGCGAGCCTGGGTGTCGGGATGGAAGATCATCGTGCCAAGGCCGATGACGGAGGCCGGTTTGCCGAGCCCTGGGATCGAATGCGTTCTCACGTCGAAGTCTCCTCAACTATCGGGATTGAGTGGTGCCGCTGCGCGACACGGCGTCGATTGCAACCGCGATCAGCAGGATCGCGCCGGAAACCATCAGCTTGTCGGCCGCGCTCGCGCCCGAGAGGTCCAATCCATTGCCGAGCGAACCGATGACAAGCGCTCCAAGAATTGCGTTCCAGACGCTGCCGCGTCCCCCGAACAGGGACGTTCCGCCGATCACAGCGGCACCGATTGCTTCCAGCAACAGCGGTCCGCCGGCGAAAGCGTTGAACGAAACGGAGGCGTAGCGCGAGGCCCCGACGATACCGCCGACCGCGGCCATGAACCCGACAATCCCGAACGCGGCGACACGGATATGCCTGACATTCATTCCTACCCGTCGGGCGCTTTCCGCATTGCCGCCCACGGCAAACAGCGAGCGGCCAAAGGGCGTCGAGGTCGTCACCCAACCCAGCAAGGCCGTCAGGCCGACCAACAGGACCACCAGGATCGGCACGCCCCGATAGCTGTTCAGCGTCGCCACTGCTGCGATAACCAGAACCGCGAAGAAGATGATCTGCCCGAACAGAGCGGAGTTGGAATCGAGTTCGAGCCTTCTGGCGCGTCGCTGCGACTGGCGACGGAGCGTCACAGTGGCGAAGGCCAGCACACATCCGGCTGCGAGCGCCCAGCCCCATAAGGACGGCAGTGAAATCGTGGTGATGCCGCGAATGAACGGATCGCGCACATTGATCGCGCCCTGGATGCCGAGGATCTTCAGCATCAGCCCTTGAAAACCGAGAAGCCCGGCCAGGGTGACCACAAAGGACGGGATACCGACATAGGCGACCAGGAGCCCTTGTGACGTCCCGAGGATGACACCGACCACCATTGCGACCAGGCAGGCGACCGGCCCCGGAAAACCGGCACTGGCGATCAGCACAGCCAGCAGCGCTGCACAGACGCCGGAGTTTGCGGCGACCGACAGATCGATATCGCCAAGAATGAGCACGACCGTGATCCCGACCGCCAGCGTTCCGACCACGGCGCTCTGCATGAACAGGAAGTAGAAATTTCGCGAGCTCAGGAAAGCCGGCTCGGTGATGCCGAAATAGATCCAGATCACCGCCAGCGCCAGCAGCACCGGCACGAACGCGCCGAAACGGGATTCGCGCATCCGGCGGAACCGATCGACAAAGGACAGGTGCGCTTCAGGCTGCATTGTTGGCACCCGCATCCACGCCGCGGGTTATGGCGACAACGATCTCATCGGGGTTGGTGTTGCCGGTTTCGTAGACCGCCACATTGCTTCCGTGGCGCAGCACCGTGATCCGGTCGCTCACTTCGAAAATGTCGCGAAGATTGTGAGAGATGTAGACAACCGCATGGTTGGTCTCCCGCATGCGCTTGACCACGTCGAGAACCTGCCTGGTCTGGGCGACGCCCAGGGCTGCGGTTGGTTCGTCGAGAAGAATAACGGTCGATTCGGCGCCGACCGCGCGGGCAATCGCAATCGCCTGCCGCTGACCGCCGGAGAGTCCGCCGACCTTGGATCGAACCGAGCTCAAAGTCCGGACCTGGAGACGATCAATGGCGTCGCGGGCCTTCTCTTCCATCAGCATGTCGTCGATTGGACGGAGGAACCTGGGCAAGAAGCCCCACCCCGGTCGAGTCGGCTCCGCCCCGAGCGTCAGGTTGGCGGAGACGTCGAGGTTCTCGCACAGGGCAAGGTCCTGGTAGACGATCTGGATTCCTAAATCGGTCGCGTCATGGGGGGTGTCGATGGTCACGTCCCGTCCATCGAGAACGAACGAACCTTCGTCTGCATTGTGGGCCCCGGCGAGTACCTTCATCAGTGTCGACTTGCCGGCCCCGTTGTCGCCAACCAGCGCCATCACCTCACCGCGTCGCACTTCAAAGTCGACACTGCGCAGGGCCTCGACACCGCCAAAGCGCTTGCGCACGCCGGTCACCGCCAGGTGGGCCTGGGGTGGTGGGGCAGCGTGCCCCACCGATGTGTTTTCAGTCGACATCTCTGCTCTGACTATTTGCAGAAGCCGGTTTCGGCCGCTGCACCCTCGCAGACCATTTCCTTGGTGATCGATGTGTCGTTCTCGATCACATAGGCGACACCCTCTTCGCCAACGGCGGAGTAGGAGGCGACGGCCACGAAGTTCACGTCGGCGCCGACGCCATTCTTGACCGTGTCGGGTGCGAGGTGTTTCCAGTCTTCATCGGCAACCAGTTTCGCCGTCACGTCCGCGGTCGCCGCTGCCATGTCTGCGAGTGGCCGCCAACCGGACTGGGTCTGCTCGCCGAGGAGGATCAACTGCAATGCCTGCACTGTGGCATCGAGACCGGACACCGGAACCTTGCCGGCCAGGTCCTGCTCGGCCAGCGAGGCGATCGCCGCACCGGCGTTACCGTCGTTGGACGACACGACACCCTGGACGTTGTTGTCGAGCTGGGTCAGGGCCTGATCCATCGAACGACGAGCGATCGCCGGATCCCATCCCTGGGTCCAGTTCTCATAGCCCAGAACCCGCTTGCCGGAGTCGAACAGCGGCTGCAGAGCTCGCAGCTGGCCATTGTGGATCACCGCCGCGTTCGGATCCGTGGGCGATCCCTTCAGCAACACCAACGTGTCGCCATCCTTGGTGTTCTCGATGACATGCATGGCTTGATCGTAACCCATGCCTTCCAGATCGGCCTGCACCCAGAAGCTGGTGTTTTCCGAGTTGATCATCCGGTCATAGGCAATGGTCGGCACACCGGATGCGGCTGCGTCATCGGCGATGATGGCCGAGCTTTCGCCATCGATCGGGATAACCACCAGAACCTTGGCGCCGCGGGTCAGGGCCTGCTCGGCCTGGCGCTGCTGGGTGGCGGTGTCATTGTTGGCGTTGAACACTTCCACGGTGACGTCCGGCGCCACCTTCGCCATCGCCTCGACAAAGAAACGCGCGTCCTGGCTTTCCCAGCGCGGGTTGACGTTTTCCGGCAGCAGCAGGGCGACAAAGTCCTCGGCGAGCGCCGCCCCCGAAGCCGAAGCGACGATCGCGAATGTCGCTGCAGCGGTCCCGTATCGGGCCATTCGGCCAAAAGTCTTGAGCATGAATTCCTCCTTCTCTGCTCTTGTGTAGGCACAGCGATCCCGTGGCCCCGGAAACCGGTTCCTGGAAACCCCGATACTGGAACGCTGTCGTTAAACGGTCTTAGCGACCGAATCCCTGGTCAGGTTTCGTAGAGCCGTCCTCCCAAACGGCGGGTTGCGTCTTCGAGCAGGTTCTCCATGACCTGCTCGGCACGATCGCCATCATGGGCGGCAATCGCCTCATAGACTTCGCGGTGAAAGGGGATGGACTCCGCGTTCTCGCGCGGGTCCCGGTTGGTCAGCCGGATGCTGCTCAGCAGCGCGGAAAAGATCACGCCCTCCATCGCGGCAAGAAATTCGTTCTGGGCGGCGCGCAGGATCGAACGGTGGAACAGGGCATCGGCGATGACGAAGTCCTCGATCGATCCTTTCTCATCCTCCATGCGTCCGACCGCGGCTTCGATATCGGCAATGTCGGCGTCGGTTCCTCGCTCGGCCGCCCATCGGGCCGCCTTGGGCTCGAAGACCTTGCGGATATCCATGAGCTGGCGCAGGAACTCAGCATTGGGCGGTGCCGACTGGTACCAGGCGAGCACATCGTCATCGAGCAGTCCCCAACTGGTCCGCGAACGGACCCGAGTGCCGATGCCGCGACGCACTTCGAGCAGCCCCTTGCCGACCAGGATCTTCACAGCGTCGCGAATGACCGAGCGACTGACCTGATAGCGCGTCGCAAGAGCGCCCTCATCCTCGACCAGATCGCCGGGGGCATAGGTGCCGGAGACAATGCGGCGGCCGATTTCGCGAGCCACCTGGGTCGATAGGCTCGGGGCCAGCCCCGCCGCCTGCTTCAGATCGTAGAAAGTCAGCTCGCTCATATGATGACCTTAAACATGTGATGTTTAATGAGTCAAGACGTTTGGGCCCGTGGCCGTTTGTCGGCGCGTGGGCCGATCGCCCGCGGCGCATCCAACGACGCGACACCGCCCGGGGGTCGTGCCGTCAGCGAGTCACGACCGAAGAGAACAGTGCCGCGAGCTCGGCCTGAGGCGACGCCCCGGTCTTGGAAAAAAACGCTTCAGCATGACTGCGCCGTTTCCTCGGTGATGTTGAGGGCGCCGGCCGCTTGCTGCGTCGACCCTCAAGTCCGGCCGGGCCCGGGCATCACCAGCAGCGGACCATAGGCGATCGCGAACAGTGCGAACGCTGCGCTCCACGTCAGCCCGCCGGCGGTAATCAGCGCCAGATACCAGCTGTCCGCCAGAGGCGCGGCGACCCGCAGCACGGCACCGAAGGTCACCAGCACATAGATCGCGATCGTCGAACCGTCGGCCACCAGGGCCCGGCCCGTATGGCCGAGGCTGGCGCGGGTCATGACCGCCAGCGTCATGGTGCCGATCGCCCCTGCCGTCAATGCGTGGACCGCGGTTGAAGCGACGACGCCGGCCCCGAGCGCCGCGAGGCCGAGAAACACCAGGGACAGCCCCAGCCACAGATAGCCGACATGCAGGATGAGAACGATCGGCTCCTTCCATGCGGTCACCCCTCGCCAGCGCATCAGTCGAACAAGGCTCAGCCCACCGGCGATGATGAGGAGCGATCCGGCCAGAGCGCCGTCAGGCCAGCCTACCCAGGCTGCCATCGCCGCCGCGGTAACCAGTAGAACCGCCTTGTCGAAGGTGCGGAACGGCACCGGCAGCGGTTCGATCGACAGGCGTGCCATCCAGTTGCGGGTGAAGCTCGGAACGATCCGTCCGCCGATCAGGGTGATCATCACGGCAGCGACACCCAGCGCCGCCCGTTCCGCATAACCCGGCCCGGTGAGTGACCAGCCCGTCTCCAGATGAAACGCCAGATTGGCCAGAGCCATCACGGTGAAGAGCATCGCGATCGGGATGTTGCGGTGGTTGGCGCCGGCGAGAATCTCCCGCCAGATCGCCAATGCGAGGACAAACAGAAAGGCGCAATCGAGCATGAGCGCCGGCAGGGGCGCCGCCACGAAAGACGACGCCAGCCGGCCGATCACCCACAAGCTGATCAGGCCCGCGAGCGGCAGGCCGGAGAGAGGCAGCCGGCCGGTCCAGTTCGGAATCGCGGTCAGCGCAAACCCGGCCATGATCGCCACGAGAAAGCCGAAGATCATCTCGTGAATGTGCCAGCCAAGGCCATCGAACGGACCGAGCGGCTCGACCCCGTGTATCAGCATCAGCAACCAGACCGGTATCCCCAGCGCCGCGTAGATCGCACCACACAGAAAAAACGGTCTGAAACCATAAGTCAGCACCGCCAGACCCGGCGCCGACCAGCGCCCAACATCGATGATCCGTGGTTGCGCCATATCGTTCCTGTGATGTGGTTGGGCGTGCGGTCGGACTGGTCTTGAGACTTCCGCCGCCGCGGATCATGCTCTCTCGCCAGCCATCCGTTCAGTGCGCCTGGCAGAACGCGATCCTACACGGTGCGAATATGCTGATCTATTTCGTACTTTCCCGGAGCGCTGTGGTCCGCGGACCGACCCCGCCGGTCGTGATGCTTCGACGCCAAGGCGGATTGCGATTGGGACAGGCCTGCCCGGTGGCCCTGACCTATCCGATGACCCGCTGAAACAATCCGTCGACTCGGAGGCTTTCTGCGTCGGAAAGCTTGCCCGCTCCAGCCCACCTGTTGCCTCGACGGCACACGACGTTCTTCACCGGCGGTCCTTCGAACAAGGTCCACAATCCCAGTGTAGGTTCACCCAAGAAACAGGCTGGTAGAGAAGGCGCTGACCGGCCAGTTCAAAACATTGCGAGGCGCACCCTTTCACCCTTTCAGGAGGACGGTCCCAGACTCGCGTTGCAAAAGCGAGCATTTCCCCGGATACCCAACCCCTAATCGTTGGCTCATACCATGGGTATCCGGCTCACAATCCGCGCGCGACCACTCCCCGTCGGGTGACCCGTGAGAAGCGGCTGCTCAGGCTACCGTGGCACATCAATTGCCGTCGGGGCGCGTCCACGCCATCGCCTACTTCCATCGGATGTACCTGCCGCTGGCCGGTGCGGTGCCGGCGCAGAAGATCAATGCGACCGAGCAGGTCTGAGACCGAATTCTGGATCTATCATATCGTCAATGAATAGAGTTGAAGGTCCGAAGTGCTCGGGTATATTCCCGTCAATCAACTCCATTGCAAAAGAGATACTATCCCCATCGACCGTGGGTTTGCTGATGATCAAGACGGCCTGTGTATCTCCGCTCTTGTTATAAACAACGAGTTCGGCATTGGGGGGATCCTTATTGAGACTATCGGCATTATTCTCCCATATCTGCAAGAAATTATCGAGCGCAATGTGCCCAGCGATACGAGCCGGCCTGTCTGAGAAATAGACAACAAGTGGGACTGATTTGAGAGTAAGCGAGTCTCCAACAAAAAAACCGTCTATCGCCGAAAATGAATAAAGATATCGAAGTTCTTCTGGGTCAACAATCACTTTTTCGGCGAAAGATAAGCTCGGAAACCCCAATAAAACGAACAAGAATGTAATCCAGAGCATCTTTCGCTTTATTACCACCCTCGATCTCCTTTGACCGACATTTCCCAGATGAAGCCAATTGCAGCATCAGGGTAGCCATTTGGGCTCCCCGCGGCAATCCGGAAAACGGTATGAGCCGCCGATGTTGCCGCTGGCGTCAAGCATGGCCCTGCCGGGCTGCTGACGGCTCTATTTTCCGATAGCAAGTCGCACCTCTCCCGCGGTTCTTGCTGGAGTTCATGACATCCAAACCGTTCGCGCCGGCGCTGGTGGTGGCTG
>JAAEOR010000130.1 GCA_024222895.1 Hyphomicrobiales bacterium
ACTCAAGTTTTTCGATTCTGAATGGAGTGCCCACTTCCAACAGGTGTTTCATTGCGAGAGAAATTGAAGAATCTTCGAAGGTAGGAACGCAAATGACGGGCGTTAAGCCTGGTGCCCCTGCCGGAGACGCAACAAAATGGCATACCATTATTTGGGATGCTGCAAGGCGTCATGTCAGAAGACTGCAAATGCGTATCGCAAAGGCTGTAAAGGAAGGAAAACCAGGCAAGGTAAAATCACTGCAATGGCTCCTGACCCACTCTTTCTACGCAAAGCTCCTTGCTGTTAAAAGAGTGACCTCAAATCAAGGAAAGAAAACTCCCGGTGTAGATGGCATCCTGTGGAAAGGCAATAAAGCTAAAATGCAGGCTGTTATAAGTCTAAAACGACACGGTTACAACCCTCAACCACTAAGAAGAATTTATATCCTAAAGAAAAACGGAAAGAAACGCCCGCTCTCGATTCCAACAATGTTCGATAGAGCAATGCAAGCTTTACACAAGCTTGC
>JAAEOR010000131.1 GCA_024222895.1 Hyphomicrobiales bacterium
CCCTCGCGGGGGATGAGCTGCTGGCCGATTTCGGAGGGGCGGGGTTCTTCTTCAACCCGCAGCTCTGCCCAACCCTGCACCACGCCAACCACAGCCTGGCCTTCACTTGCTTTCGCCACTTCCATCAGCATGGGGACGCTGTCCACACCGCTGGGCTGCATCCCCTGAATGGTGACGATATCGCCGGGCTGAAGGGTCTCATTGCTGACGTTGACGCCAAACGTGGCCAGCAGGCAGCCGCTGCAACTGCCGGTGACTTGAATATTGCCCAAAAAATAACCAGCCAGGTCATCGCCATCTACATTTACGCCATCATCGCCCGCCCACCACACACGCACGCCATCATAGTCCGCCGAGACACTCACGCCATTATTGCCCGCCGAACTCACACTCACGCCATTATTGCCCGCCGAACTCACATACACGCCATCCCAGTCCGCCGAGACAGCCATGCCATTTACGCCTGCCGAGTACACAATCACACCATTCGTGCCTGCCGATTCCACACTCACGCCAGCATCCTCCACGCTTCCTATCTCAACGCCATTATTCTGATCTGAAGGCGTGCAGCCTGTTTCGGTTCCCGTCGCGCAGATGAAAATCCCATTCCCATCAGCGTGGTCAATCTGGATGCCGTTGTTGGACGCATCAGTGATTTCAATCCCATTGTCACCCGCGCTGCTGATCTGAATCGCGTCATCGCCAGCCGAGACAATCCCCACGCCATCATCCCCGGC
>JAAEOR010000132.1 GCA_024222895.1 Hyphomicrobiales bacterium
AACGACATCATGTACACGACCTCCAAAAAGCTGACCGGCGACAACCCGCCGGGAGAATGAGCAGGAAAACAAGCACGCACCCTTCCCAGGCAAGGCAAAGTCGTAGAAGCCGGCCAATTGGAGGAACTCGGTCGCATCCCGAAACGCTTCGGGTTTTTCGAGACCATATAGCCCTCGACAGGCTGGGAGAATCCGGCTAGGATGCAAGCAACACGGTCTTGCGGGAGGTTTTCATGACCGGTCTGACCATTGCCCTTGCCGAGGAGATCGGGGATCCCGACCTTTTCATCGGCCGTGAGCAGGAGCTGGAGTTTTATTTGAAGTGGGCGGAAGGGACCAAACGACTACATTCCAAGTCCCAGGCGTTGCTCTCACGCCGGAAAAAGGGCAAAACCGCGCTCGTCCAGCGCCTGTTCAATATCCTCTATTCCAACAACGACCCGCAAGTGATCCCCTTTTTCTTCCGGATCCCGGAACGTCCGCTCAGCACCGCCGGTTTCGGCCTCGAATTCTATCGCGCATTTCTGAGTCAATACATCGGATTTCGGCGTAGAGAGCCGAAAATGGTCAATAAAATTCTCCCTTTGAGAGAGCTCAAGGACCTGGCCAAAGACGACCAGGACTTGAGCCGCGAGATTCAGGGCATGGAAGATATTATGGCTACCATGCCCGAGTCGGTTTGGAGTCACGCACAGTCGGCGCCGCACCGGTTTGCCACCGAATACGATATCCGTATCGTGCAGATCCTCGACGAATTCCAATACATGAACCGTTTCATCTACGACGACCGGCGCCCCGATACCAGGGTGGATCTCTGCCATTCCTACATGGGCCTTGCCGAGAGCAAATACGCGCCGCTGATCGTTACCGGCAGTTACATCGGCTGGTTGACCACCATTCTCAACCACATGACCGCCCGCTTCAGGGATCGCCAACTCTTGAGCCTGACCAACAAGGAAGCGTTGGAAGCCGTTTACAACTACGCGCGGATCTCCGGCCGCCCGGTCACCGAAACCACGGCGGCCTACATCACCGAGATCGCCTATAACGACCCCTTTTACATCTCCCAAATCGTGCAAACCGACCAGCCCGATCCCGACCTGACGACCGAAGAGGGTGTGCGCGCCGCGCTCCAATTCGAGACCACCTTCGGCAAGGGCTTCGTCGCTAAAATCTGGATGGAATACATTGCCGAGGGCATCCATCGCCTCAACGACACGAACGGCAAGAAGATCGTGCTCTACCTGGCCAAACACGGCGACGAGGAATGCACCCGCGATCAGATCCACGAGGATCTGGACCTTAAAATCAGTGAGCAGGATCTGGCGGACCGGCTTTACACCTTGAAACAAGCCGACCTGATTGCGGGAGGCTCATCCGCCTACCGTTTCAAGGGCCTGGGCGATCCCATTTTCGCCGCCGTGTTCCGCAAGCACTACGCCGAAGAAATCGAGAAGATGCCACCCCACAAGATCAAGGACGAATTCGAGCAGGAGATGAAGACCGCCAAACGCCGAGCCGCCTGGTATAAAGGCCTCGCGGGCGAATACCGGGTCATGTATTACCT
>JAAEOR010000133.1 GCA_024222895.1 Hyphomicrobiales bacterium
AACGGGTGTGTGGGGCGGCGCTGCACAACAAAGTGCTGAGAAACCGTTCGAAATCTTTCTCGGTCCGGGTATCGCCGATAACCCCTTCGACCTTGCCGGTGACCACGTCGAAGGCAGCGATCAGTGTCTGCGTGCCGTGGCGCCGGTATTCGAACTCTCGCCGCTCGACCATGCCCGGCTTCATCGGCAGCCCCGGCGCAGCACGTTCCAGCGCCTGAATGCCGCTCATCTCATCGATGGAGACGATACGATGATCGTCATCGGCGGTCGCCGCGGCTTTGTAAACCGCGCAGATGTCGGCGCACTTGCTGTCGAACTCCGGATCGGGCTTGGGCGTCAGCCAGTAGCGGAAGCGGTGCGGCTTGAGGTCGGCCTCTTTTTTAAAAAACGCCCCACCGAGCGCTGCGAGATGCTTGGGACAAGGCGACGGCGCATCGCTTCGTCGGCAATCTCGCGCTGGCTCCAATGGCTGATCGGCCGCTCGCTGTCTGCAGGCTTCTCGCAGGTCATCGCGACAATCGCGC
>JAAEOR010000134.1 GCA_024222895.1 Hyphomicrobiales bacterium
GCCGACAGCTACCAGGTCGCGGCGGCGGGAGCGCTACCCTTCGACTCCGCCAGCTTCGATCTCGTCATGGCCTACAATGTTCTAATGGACGTCAAGGACGTCTCGGCCGCTGTCAGCGAAATGGCTCGCGTTTTTGCGACCGTTGGGAACACTGTTTCTGTCCATCGTCCATCCGTTCGCCGATCGCGGCCGTTTCGAGAGTGCCGAGCCGGATGCGCCCTTCCGGCTGAAGGGATCGTATTTTGGCCGAGATCGCTTCGACGGTGCCGAGATGCGTGACGGCATGCGGATGCACTTTGCCGGCTGGTCGCAGCCGCTTCAGAACTATGCGGTCGCGCTTGAGAATGCCGGATTGGCGATTACGGTATTACGCGAACCGGTGCCGATCCGCAGCGAAGGACAGGCGCGCCTGCAGCAATGGCGCCGATTGCCTCTGTTCCTGTGGCTGCAGGCCCGGCCGTTGCAATAGGCGGGGAGAAGCGGGCTACTCCGCTCCGCTCATCGGCTGACCCTTCATCGGTGGTGCCGGATTCGGCATGACCGGGCGGCGGCGTTCATCGGCGCGGTCGGACAGATTGAGCGCGTGGCCGGTACACAGCAGGTCGACGACGATCGCCTGCTTGTAGCGCAGCGCGGTCTGGCTGAAGATTTCACTGTGCGCGGGCGTGCGGAAGCTCAGCAGCACACCGGCAACCCGCCGGGCATGAGCGGATTGCGGCGCAATGACCACCGACGCGCGCTTGTCGTCGGCAAGCAGGTCAAGAAGGTCGGCAAACTCCGGCGTGGCGGCATCGGCGGCAATGATCAGGAGCGCGGTGCGGTCGCGAGCGGCGGCGACGACCATGCGCTGTTCCTCTTCGGAAGGATGGACCGAGGCCTGGAAGCCTAACCGCAGGAGCCGGATCTGAGCGTCCAGTGCGATGCCCTGGGAGACCTGATCCACCGGGAACACGCAGAC
>JAAEOR010000135.1 GCA_024222895.1 Hyphomicrobiales bacterium
GCGGCAATACGGCCGGCCTACCGGCTTGGGCGCGCCGCAGCAGACCATCGCCGCGCCGTCCTCGGGCTCTCCAAGCGGAAACGGACAGAGCCGCCGCGTCAGGTCGATGAATCGCACCGCACTGGCGAGCGGTCCGGCACCCACAGGAACCTGGGGTTCACTCGCGTGCTCCGATACAGGGGCCACCGCCCGTCTCGGTTTCGACCGCCCGAGGTCGGCGACGCGGTCCTCGCTCCATTCCATCAGCGCCGCCGCGCCCGGTGCACACGCCCGGCCCGGGCCGCGGACCCATAGCCACGAGCGGTGCGCTCGTCCCGTCGAGCGGCGCCGCTGCGGCAGCGGATCCCCAGTCGGTTCATCGGCAGTCCTCGCCGCTGGCGGTGACGACCACATCCGTCTCAGAGGCAAGCATGGCGTCGGCCCAGCCGTCGAGCACATCGGCGATCGACGCGTCATCGTTCCAGTCGACATCCTCCTCGCCGGTCACCACCGTCATCAGCTGCTGCGCCGCGGCGAGCAGGTCGTCATAGGGCGCCGCGTTGATCGCTTCGGCGATTATCCGTTCCATTCTCGTCGCTCTCCTCTGGCTGGTGGTGTTCGGGTCTCGTGGGGGTTGGGGCGGCGGACGCCGGCATCGGCCATTGGGAGGCCGGCGGCGTCCGCCGTTTGCGGCGCGGCGGGCGTTGGGAGGGACACGCGCCGCACGGCCGCAAAAAGCGTTGTCAGGGGACGTGCCTGAACGTCACGGCCCGGACTGTGGGACCAATGACGGAGCGGACCAGCGCCATTCCAACTGTTCACACAACGATGCGTTGACTGTCCTCCCCCAAAATTGGGGGACAGCCGGCGTCCGGATCGATTCGGAGGGACCCTGCACCCAGTGGCGTCTCCGCGGCCCGCGCATTCCAAAGATGGCGAATGCGCGGACAAGACGCTGCGCACCGATGCCCGCGTCCCACACCATCGATCATCGTCGGGCCCCGGTCCGAGGATCAAAACCCACCGGCACATGATCATCACCTTCGCGCCTCCCGCAACGGTCCTCCGATTCGGTCGAAGGATGACGACGGCATGGAAAAGGTCGACTGTGCCCGCGATGAAATTGGCCCGTGCTCCCTTCCTCGCCTCCACCAATCCCACCATCACACCCTCCTCCCACTCATTCCGCCTCAGGAATATGTTCCTGTTTTGTTCTCTTGACGGTATACGCTTTTCGCGTAAGATGTCAACCGTAAAACGCGTAAATCGGACGACGAGGAGGGTTCCCGTGCCCGAGACAAGCGAAGCGGTCACTACGGCGGTACGGGCGCTTTATCAGCGCTCCGGCCTGTCGCTCGACCAGTTTGCCCGGACGATCGGCTTTGCCCGCGCTTCCAGCGTGCAGCGCTATATGAGTGCCGACGACTACCGGAAGCGGTATCTCAGTCGCGACCTGGTCGACAACATGATGCCTCTGGTCGGGCTCGGCGAGCCGCCGATCGAACCCGCCGATGTGCTGCGGCTGGCCGGGCCGGAATATGTCGCCACGGTGCCGTCCAATGCCGAGGTCGGCGGCCCCTACGCCCTCACCGCGCCAAGAATCCCGGTCTATGGCCAGGCGGTCGGCGGCTCCGACGGCCGCTTCTTGATGAACGGCGACACGCTCGACGAGGTGCTGGCGCCGCCGATCCTCTCCGACGTATCCGGCGCCTACGCGGTGTTTGTCTATGGCGACTCGATGGAGCCGCGCTACTATGACGGCGAGGTGGTTTATGTCGATCCGCGCCGGCGGCCGCGAAAAGGCGAGTTCACCGTGGCGCAGATCTCCGGCGGCGATGGCGGCCCACCGCTCGCCTTCGTCAAGCGGTTCGTCCGCTGGACCGACAAGGTGTTGGTGCTGGAACAGTTCAACCCGGCCGAGGAGCTGACCTTCCC
>JAAEOR010000136.1 GCA_024222895.1 Hyphomicrobiales bacterium
GTGAAAGCCCGCGAAACGGCAGACACCGACACGCCGGCGGCGTGAGCCACATCGCGAGCGGTGATTCTCGGCTTCTTCATGAATGGAACTGCGGATCGCGCAACGGCTTCATCTCACGGGTGGATTACACCGATTCGTCGCTCGACCGACGGGCGCCACGATCGCGTGAATCCCGCCGGGCAGCATCTGGCAAATGGTTCGGTCGCTGGCGCCAAGGTCGTTGCTCGTGTCACTCGGCAAATGCCAACACCTCCGGTGCTGCCGTTGCCGCAGCCGCCTCCGGAAGTCGCGACTTGGCAAACCGCCCAGCCACCATCACGGCACGGATGCGATCGGGATCCTGCAACAAGGCAATGTCGGCGATCGGATCACCGTCGATGACCATGAGGTCCGCCAGGTAACCCGGTTTGATCTGGCCGAGTTCATTGCCGCGCTGCATCAGCTCGCCGCCAAGTCTGGTGGCCGCGACCAGCGTCTCCATCGGCGAGAAACCGAGAAAGTCGACAAAATGCTCGAGGTCGCGAGCGTTGGTGCCAATTGGATTGGTGATGAAGGCTCCATAGTCTCCGCCAGGCAGGACGCGGACGCCGCGCCGATTGAGATCGCGCATGCAGTGCCTGGTGACCTCAAGCTCCTTCTCCAGATTCTCGTATTTCTCCGTCGGCCAGCCGAAGCCGAAGTCGCTGCTTTCCCGGAGCATCGTAATCGGAAGTCCCAGCGCCGGCACGACGAACACCCGGTCCTTGACCTGTTCCAGCATGTCGCGGGCTTCTTCGTCGGCGTAGACCGCATGATTGACGACCTGCACGCCCTGGCGAACGCACATCTTGACGCCTTCGGAACTGGTGCAATGGGCGCCGACCATCAGGTTTCGCGGGCCGGCGACCGAGACGACCGCCGCGATTTCAGCCTCATTGATCACCGTGGTCTCGGCATCCGCATGCATATGGCCCCAGTCGCGGTCGCCGGAGACATTGATCTTGAGATTGTCGACACCATCCCGGGCCCCCAGACGGGCTGCCTTGGTGAACTCCTCTTCGCCGTCGCAGGACACCGAGAAAGCGATACTGCGCGGCAGCTCCAGATAGCTGGTATTGAGGTCCCCGAGATTTCCCGACGGTGAGATTTCCTGACTTGCCGCACGGATACGCGGTCCGGGAAACATGCCA
>JAAEOR010000137.1 GCA_024222895.1 Hyphomicrobiales bacterium
CCGATGGGCGGGCGACTTGCGACCCCGGAGATGGACAAGCTCGCCCGCAGGATCAAGGCACGTGGGCTTGAGGCCGAGGTGCACCCCTATGCGGATTGGATCCGGCCGGCGAATGCGGCGATCGCCCGCTATCAGGCCGAGACCTGGAAGTCGGCGATCATTGTCGTCGGACACTCCGCCGGCGCCGATTCGTCGATCCGCTTCGCCCGTTGGCTGCGACGGGCCGGCGTTCCGGTGGATCTGATCATCACGCTCGATCCGACCCGGATCGCCAACACGGTGCCCGGAAATGTCGAGCGCTTTGTCAACGTGCATTCGTCGGGGCGCACGCTCGGAAGCGGCGATCCAAAGCCAGCACGGGACTTCAAGGGGTTTTTCGCCAGCGTCGACCTCAAGTACTTCGCCGTGCTGCACCGCTATCTGCCCGGGATTTCAGGCCTGCAGGAGACGGTAGTGAACAAGGTTGCAGCAGTGGCTGAGCAGCCCGACCCACCCGATGCGGCAGCCGTACCAATCGCCTACCAGATTCCGAAAGGGAGTCCGATTGTCCTGTGGGACACGGGCATGTCGGTCAGTGCGGAGGCGGGGGAAACTGTCGCCTCGGTTGCCGCGCGATATGGTGTTCCCGCTTGGGCCGTCGCGGTGATCAACAGTCTCGATCCGGGTCGGCAGCTTTCACCCGGTCAGCGGCTTGTGGTGCCTCGCCACCTCTCGACCGAGGCATCGCAATAATTCATCCCGAAACGCGTCCGCGAGCTTTGCCCTCGCCGCCTTATCGTTGCTAGCCACGACCCGACGGCCTCTCATACCCCTCTGTCAGGCCGTTCCGTCAGCACCAGCGCCACAAACAAGGGCGCAGACATGTCCGGCGCCGGCAGGGTCCGGAAGGCCGCGGCGCAGTGCCGCGACCGAGGCAGCGCCGGAGAGATCCGCGGCGATCCCCATCTCGAACCACAGCCAGCGCGAAGCCGCCTCCATCTCCTCGTCCGAAACCAGGACGATCTCGTCAACATGACGATGGACGATGTCAAAGTTGATGGCTTCCGTCCGGCGGCAGGTCATGGTCGGCACCCTTGAGGTAACCTCGCTCAACTCGACGAGTTCCCCGGCGTCCAGGCAGGCCTTGAGCGTGGGCGATCCGGTTGGTTCCACGCCAATGATCCGGACATCCGGGCGTCGGGCGCGAATCGCGGTGGAAACGCCGGAGATGAGTCCGCCGCCGCCGATGGCGATCAGGATCGCATCCATGTCGGGCAGATCGTCGAGAATCTCCAGGCCGAGCGTGCCCTGGCCGGCGATGACGAGCGGATCCGCAAAGGGGTGAAAATAGATGGCGCCGGTGCGGGCGGCATGGTCGAGCGCGGCCTGGTTCGACTGGTCCCATTCCTCGCCGATGATCTCGACCCTTGCCTCCCAGGCCTTCATTTTCGCGACTTTTTCCGGAGAGACTCCGGCCGGCAGAAAGATCGTCGCCGGAACCCCGGCAACGAAGGAGGTCCGCGCTACCGCCAGTCCGTGGTTACCACCGGAGGCGGTGACGATTCCATTGGCGATCTCATCCTTCGGTGTGGCACGCAATCGGTTCATCGCACCGCGCGCCTTGAAGGAGCCTGTTACCTGAAGGCATTCCAGCTTGAGCGTCACGGCCGCGTCGGTGGGGAGCGACGCTTTCGCCTGGCTTGCCGCCATGGTCGGGGTGTGCCGGACGGCGCTTGCGACGCGATTCCGCGCCGCCTCGATGTCGGTGATATCGATCATTGGATGTGGGTCGGCTCCCTGGGTCCTCGCGCGCAGGCGCGTTACCTATCAGAAGACCCGGCGATCCGGCAAAGACCCTCGTTGCGCGTTCGTGTCGATCAGTGGCTGAGCGTTCGGGCGACCGCGTCCTGCCAGCCGGAATATCGCCTCGTCCGTTCGGCTTCGCGCATCTGCGGCATGAAGCGCCGGTCGCGCTGCCAGGACTTGGCAAACTCGGTCGGCCGTGGATAGAGACCCGCCCTCAGCCCCGCGAGATAGGCGGCGCCGAGAGCCGTGGTCTCAAGGGTTTTGGGCCGGTCGACGGGTGCGGCAAGAATGTCGGCGAGGAACTGCATGGTCCAGTCGGAGGCGACCATGCCGCCATCCACGCGCAGGACGGTCTTGCGACCGCGACCTGTTTCCCAGTCGCCCCGCATGGCTTCAAGCAGGTCGCGGGTCTGGTAGCAGACCGCTTCCAGCGCTGCCCGGGCCAATTCCGCCGTCGTGGTGCCGCGCGAGATGCCATAGATGGCGCCACGCGCCTCGGCATCCCAGTAAGGCGCACCAAGACCAACCAGAGCCGGGACGAAATAGACCGGTTGATCGGGATCGGACTTTGCCGCCAGCCTCCCGGTCTGTTCCGCTCGTTTGATGATTCCCAGCCCGTCACGGAGCCATTGCACAGCCGCTCCGGCGACAAAAATCGAGCCTTCGAGCGCATAGGTGCGCTTGCCGTCAAGTTGATAGGCAATGGTGGTGAGCAGGCGGTTTCGGGAACGGACAGCCTGTCGACCCGTGTTCAGCAGCGCGAAGCAGCCGGTGCCATAGGTCGACTTGAACATGCCGGGCTTGAAACAGGCTTGACCCACCGTGGCCGCCTGCTGGTCGCCGGCCACACCGAGAATTGGTATTTCAGCGCCGATGGCGCTTTTCTCGGTAATACCGAAATCGGCGGCGCTGTCCTTGACCTGAGGCAGGATCTCCCGGGGTACATTGAGGATATCGAGCAGCGTGTCGTCCCAGTCCCCATCGTGGATGTTGAACATCATCGTGCGTGCGGCGTTTGTCGCATCCGTTACATGGGCAACGCCGCCGGTCAGCCGCCAGATGAGGTAGGAGTCGATCGTGCCGAAACAGAGTTCGCCCCGCCGGGCCTTGGCGCGCGCGCCCCTGACCTTGTCCAGCAGCCAGCCGACCTTGGTACCGGAAAAATAGGGGTCGATCAGCAGGCCGCTGCGGGCAGTGATCTCCGATTCCTGCCCCTGGTCGCGCAGTGCCGTGCATTGTTCGTGGGTGCGCCGATCCTGCCAGACGATAGCCCGATGGATCGGCTTTCCGGTCTTGCGATCCCAGATCACCACGGTTTCGCGCTGATTGGTGATGCCGATCGCAGCGATATCGGCGGGTTTGAGTTTGGCCCGGCGAATGGCGCTGCGTGCCGTCGAGACGACGCTCTGCCAGATTTCGTCGGGATCGTGCTCCACCCAGCCGGGCTTTGGAAAGAACTGGCGAAATTCCTTCTGGGCGCTTCCGACGGGCTTCAGGCTGCCGTCGAAAACGATTGCGCGTGACGAGGTGGTGCCCTGGTCGATGGCAAGGATGTATCCGGGCATTGGGTGATTTTCCGTTGCTTCGGGCGCTCAGCGCGTAGCGTCAGACCCAGATGAAGACTGCAATTGCGAAAATGATCGCGATCGCCAGGGGCCCCCACAATGGCGTACCGACCAGCCCGAGCCAGGCGAGGAAGATGAACGCACTGCCAAGCAGCGAAATGAACAGTCGGTCGCCGCGCGTCGTATCGAGACCAAGAACACCGTGGCGAGGCGAGCCGCCCGGCACAAAGTACTCCCATACCGACATGGCGACGAAACACAGGAAAATGAAAACGAAAAAGGCGGCGGTCGGCCAGGTCCAGGCCATCCATGCAAGCGGCGCCGCATCCATGGCAGTCTCCTCCTTCTCCTAAACCCGCCCGAGGGCAAAGCCCTTGGCGATGTAGTTGCGCACGAAATAGATGACGAACGCACCGGGAATGATGGTGAGAGAACCGGCGGCGGCCAGCAGGCCGAGTTCGTATCCCGATGTGCTCGCGGTCCGTGTCATCGTCGCCGCGATCGGTTTCGCCGAGACCGACGTCAGCGTCTTGGCAAGCAGAAGCTCGACCCACGAGAACATGAAACAGAAGAAGCAGGCGACGCCGATTCCGGCCGCGATCGTCGGAATGAAAATCTTGAGGAAGAAGCGCCAGAAGGAATAGCCGTCGATATACGCAGTTTCATCGAGCTCCTTTGGTACGCCGGACATGAAGCCCTCCAGGATCCACACCGCCAACGGAATGTTGAACAGAGTGTGTGCCAGTGCCACGGCCCATGGCGTGTCGAACAGGCCGACGGCCGAGTAGAGCTGGAGAAACGGCAGCGCAAAAACCGCCGGCGGTGCCATACGATTGGTCAGCAACCAGAAGAACAGGTGCTTGTCGCCGAGGAACCGATAGCGTGAGAAGGCATAGGCAGCCGGTAGTGCCACCGATACCGACAGGACCGTGTTGATCACGACATATTGGAGCGAGTTGACGTAGCCCATGTACCAGGTCGGATCGGTGAAGATTACCGCATAATTGGCGACAGTGAACTGCTGTGGCCAGAGGGTGAAGCCGCCGAGGATCTCATTGGTCGTCTTGAACGACATGTTGAGCAGCCAGTAGATCGGCAGCAGCAGGAACAGGATGTAGACGGTTGGAACGAGGTAGCGGGCGCGCATGGCTTATCGATCCTCGCCGCGCATCATGAGCGTGTAGAACAGCCAGCTCATGAGCAGGATGATCAGGAAATAGATGATCGACATGGCCCCGGCGGGGCCGAGGTCGAACTGTCCGAGGGCGATCTTGACGAGATCGATCGACAGGAAAGTCGTGGCGTTGCCCGGACCGCCGCCGGTCAGACCGACCACCTCGGTATAGATCATGAAGGAGTCCATGAATCGGAGCAGGATGGCGATCGTCAGCACGTATTTGAGCTTGGGCAGCTGGATGTAACGGAAGACGGCCCAGGGCCGCGCGCCATCGACCTTGGCTGCCTGGTAGTAGGCGTCGGGGATGGATACGAGCCCGGCATAACAGAGCAGGACAACGAGCGACGTCCAGTGCCAGACGTCCATCAGGATTGTCGTGAACCATGCGGCAATCGGCTGGCGGGTATAGTTGTAGTCGATACCAAGGCCATTGATGATGCGCCCGAGCAGGCCGATGTCGGGCAACGCAAAGATGTTCCACATCGCGCCGACCACGTTCCACGGAATGAGCAACGGCAATGCCATCAGTACCAGGCAGACGGACACCCAGGGGCCTTTGCGAGGCATGGCCAGTGCGATCATCAGGCCAAGCGGAACCTCAATCACCAGAACCAGGCCGGTGAACACGACCTGACGAAGCAGGGCCGCGTGGAATCGCTCGGAGCGCAACACATCCTCGAACCATTGGACACCGGCCCAGAAGAATACATTGTCGCCAAACGTCTCCTGAACCGAAAAATTGACAACGGTCATCAACGGGATAAGGGCGTTGAAGGCGACCAGGGCAACGACCGGGGCGACGAACCACCACGCCTTGTTGTTTTCGATCTTCTTCATGAGGCCGCCTCTCGCACCAGCCAGCCGTTTTCGTAGATCTGCGAGTGGGCGGGATCGAAACGGACGTGGGCGGTCCCTTCAGGCACGGTGTCATCCTCCGGCAGAAGTAGCTTGACGACCTGGCCTGCGGCACTTGTCTCGACAATCCTGAAGCGGCCGGCGTCGGAGACCTTGGTCACGTCGACGGGAATGCCGTCGTCTGCGAGGGCCACGAACTCCGGCCGGACGCCGAGTTCCACTCCCTGGCCACTGCCGCGATAGGCGTCGGCATTGATCGTCTCGACGCGGTGTCCGGCGAACGTCGCTGCCCCGGCGTCGACGGTGCAGGGCAGGACATTCATCCCCGGCGACCCGATAAAGTGGCCAACAAAAGTGTGCTGCGGGCGCTCAAAGAGATCGACCGGCGTGCCGATCTGAACGACTTCACCGTCCTGCATGACCACGACCTTGTCGGCAAAGGTCAGTGCTTCGGTCTGGTCATGGGTCACGTAGATCATGGTGCGGCGAATTCGGGTATGCAGCTCCTTCAGCTTCGAGCGCAGGATCCATTTCAGGTGCGGATCGATGACCGTCAGCGGCTCATCGAACATGATGACATTGACATCGGAACGCACCAGGCCGCGCCCGAGCGAAATCTTCTGCTTGCCGTCGGCGGTCAAGCCCGAGGCGCGCTTCCCGAGCGTCGCTTCGAGTTCGAGCATCTCGGCGATTTCATGGACTCGCCGCTCGATATCCGGTGCGGTGACGCCACGGTTCTTGAGCGGAAAAGCGAGGTTGTCGTAAACCGTCATGGTGTCGTAGATCACTGGAAACTGGAACACCTGGGCGATGTTGCGCGCCTCAGGCGTCGCATCGGTCACATCGAGCCCGTCGAAAAGGATCGTGCCTTCCGTCGGGCGGAGGAGGCCTGAAACAAGGTTCAACAGGGTCGTCTTTCCGCATCCCGACGGGCCCAGCAACGCGTAGGCGCCACCGTCGGCAAATTCCAGCGATACCTGCTTCAGCGCCCAGTCATCATCGCGCGTCGGTTCTGCCTCGTAGCTGTGGCGAACCTTGTCGAGTGTGATGCTGGCCATCACTCACCCCCCGCGACAAAACGATCGTCCGCGTCAAAGAAGAAGCTCTTGCCGACGTCGACATAAAGCTTTGCCATCGAACCGAGCTCGAACGGGTGAATGCCGTGAGACTGGGACACCCAGGTGCGGCCGTTGAGATCGAAATGGACAACGCTTTCCGATCCACTGAGTTCGGCGACCAGAACCTTTCCCTCCACCGATGCCGCGTCATCCCCTTGCGTTTGGGGCGTAATGTGGTGCGGTCGGATACCGATCGTGTATTCGCCGTCGGAGAGACCGAGTGCCGCGCCGGCTGCCGGCATGTTGGCGGCGTTTGCGATGGTCAGCTCGTTTCCGCGCTTGACGATCTTCGCGGTGTTGATCGGTGGATCGGAGAAGACCTGCGCGGTGATCAGGTCGTGAGGTTGGCGGTAGGTCTGTGAGGTCGGGCCGAACTGAGTAACCCGTCCCTCGTGCAGGGTTGCCGTGTAGCCTCCGAACAACAGAGCCTCGGTGGGCTCCGTCGTC
This sequence comes from Hyphomicrobiales bacterium, assembly GCA_024222895.1. Classification (GTDB taxonomy): domain Bacteria; phylum Pseudomonadota; class Alphaproteobacteria; order Rhizobiales; family Kaistiaceae; genus Bauldia. The sequence goes on from JAAEOR010000137.1 coordinate 6,948, forward strand.
GCGTACACAACGATGCGGTCGCGCCCGGCAAACAGTTTGGGAAGCTCGTCACGCAGTTCTTCACGCAGCTTGTAATCGAGATTGGCCAGTGGTTCGTCGAGCAGGATCAAGTCGGAATCCTTGACCAGTGCGCGCGCCATCGCGGTGCGCTGCTGCTGGCCGCCCGAGAGTTCGCTCGGTCGTCGCTTCAGCATCGGCGTGAGCTTCAGCATATCGGCGGTTTCCCGCACCCGTTTGTTGATTTCGCTCTCAGTCAGCCTGGCGACCCGCAGCGGTGAGGCGATGTTGTCGAAGACGTTGAAGTTTGGATAGTTGATGAACTGCTGGTAGACCATCGCCACGTTCCGCTTCTGGACCGGCACATGGTTGACGGTCACACCGCCAAACAGGATGTCGCCTGATGTCGGCCGTTCGATGCCAGCCATCAGCTGCATGAGCGTGGTTTTGCCGGACAGCGTCGTGCCCAACAGGATATTGAACGATCCTTCCTCGAGAAAGAGATTGGTTTCGTGGATATGTACATCCGCGCCAACCCGCTTGGTAATGTTCTTGAGTTCCAGGGTCATGAGTCAGCCGCGGTCCCGAGCGTATTGTCCAGACATCGTACAGGCCTTTCGGGGCGCATCGCCAGGACGCGCCCCGAAAGACGAGGTTTGGTGCCGGCGCTGCTATTCGGTCCAGCGCGCGATCAGATCCTCATAGGCGATCGTCTGCCCGGGCTCTTTCTCGTTGTCCAGCTTCGCGGCCGGGCCGTCAGGCTTGCCGAGCCACTCGGACGGATCAACCTCCGGATTCAACCGCGGTCCACAGCCACCATACGTTTCGGCGGCTTCGTCGGCGGCCTGCATGCGGGCCATGATGTCATCCATTTCACCGGCGAGACGGTCCATCGCCTCCTGAGGCGTGAACGCACCGGAGTTGACATCGCCGATCTGTTGCCAGAACAGCTGGGCCAGCTTCGGATAGTCAGGCACGTTGATGCCGGTTGGCGTCCAGACCACACGATCGGGCGAGCGGTAGAACTCGACCAAGCCGCCGAGTTTCGGCGCCCGTTCGGTGAAGCTCTCGTGATTGATCGACGAGTCACGGATGACGGTCAGCCCGACGTGGGTCTTCTTCAGGTCAACGGTCTTCGACACGGCGAACTGTGCATAGAGCCAAGCCGCCTTGCGGCGATCGACAGGCGTGGATTTGAACAGCGTCCAAGAACCAACATCCTGGTAGCCGAGCTTCATGCCCTCTTTCCAATATGGGCCGTGTGGCGATGGCGCCATCCGCCAGAGCACGTTGCCCTCGTCATCCACCGTGTTGTTGCCGTTGGCTTTGGACTCGACCATGTTCGGCAGGAAGGCGGTGTACCAGAAGATCTGCTGAGCGACGTTGCCTTGGGCGAGCGCCGGCAGGGACTGGTAGAAGTCGAGATCGGCCGCGCCCGGAGGTGCGTAGTTCCTCAACCATTCATCCCATTTGGCGATGGCGTAGACGGATGCCGGAGCATTGGTGCCGCCACCGCGCGAGACCGAGGCGCCGGACGGATTGCATGAGCCCTCTTCCATTCGGATGCCCCACTCGTCGATCGGGCGTCCATTCGGAAGGCCCGGCGAAGTCGAGCCGGCCATCGACAGCCACGCGTCGGTCATGCGCCAGCCGAGATCGGGTGCGCGCTTGCCGTAGTCCATATGACCGTAGATGCGAACGCCGTCGATTTCCTTCACGTCGTTGGTGAAGAAGTCGGCAATGTCCTCATAGGCCGACCAGTTGACCGGCACACCGAGATCGTAGCCATATTTGGCCTTGAACTGCTCCTGCAGATCCTCACGGTCGAACCAGTCCTTGCGGAACCAATAGAGATTGGCGAATTGCTGGTCCGGCAACTGCCAGATCTTGCCATCCGGGCCCGTTGTGAACTGGATGCCGATGAAATCCTCGATGTCGAGCATCGGATTGGTGACGTCGGCGCCTTCACCTTCCATCCAATCGCTCAGATTGACCGCGCTTTGCAGGCGCGAATGGGTGCCGATCAGATCGGAGTCGTTGATGTAGGCGTCATACAGATTGCGGTTTGTCTGCATCTGCGTCTGAACCGCCTGGACCACTTCTCCCTCACCGAGGATCTGATGGTTCACCTTTATCCCGGTGATCTCCTCGAAGGCTTTCGTCAATGTCTCCGACTCATAGTTGTGGGCCGGAACGCCTTCCGACAGAACATTGATCTCCATGCCCTGGAAGGGTTGGCTGGCGTTGACGAACCACTCCATTTCCTTGACTTGCTCGTCCCTCGACAGGACCGAGGGTTGGAATTCAGAGTCGATCCATCTCTCCGCGGCTTCCATATCCGCAAAGGCTGGGGACGACCCGATCCCGATCAGTAGCGCGGCTACTGAAGCGGTGTACCGTATCGACATTAGCTTCCTCCTTGTCGTGCGCGTCTCAAGCTCAACCCCCCTTGACGGAGGGCGCACGCTCCGTCCCGGGTTATCGCACGCAATAGGTCGCCACGTCGCGATCCGAATTGCGATGCATCGAAAACAGTGAATGTCCGGCGTTTCATCCGGTCGCCCTCACTGATGAAGCTGGCGGCTGCGAAGCGGACTGCATATAGCTCGCGACCGCAGCGTGCTGATCCTGATCGAGGTGAAGTCCGAGCTTGGATCGCCGCCACAGGACGTCTTCGGCGGTCTCGGCCCATTCGTTGACCCTCAGATAGTCGAGTTCGCGTGTCGTCAACCCGGCCCCGAACTCCTGCCCGAGATCGGTCACCGCGCTCGCGCCTGACATCAGCGAATCGATCCGGGTGCCGTAGGCGCGGCAAAGCCGCCGGACCACGTCGCGTTCGAGAAAAGGGTAGCGCCGGCATGCAGCCTCCACCCAATCGTCAAAGCCGGTGACCGGGATGTCGCCACCGGGCAGGGTTGCCGTGCGCGTCCAGGCCGGA
>JAAEOR010000138.1 GCA_024222895.1 Hyphomicrobiales bacterium
GGGATCGAGGTCAGGATCTGATAGCGATGCGCCAGCCCCTCGTCGCTCTTGATCCGGGCAATGATCTCGCTCTCGATAGTCTTGATGTCCTTGACCAGGCGCTCGATGCGTTTGGTCAGTTGCCGGCGCAGAAAGAGCACATTGGCTGGCGACAGCTGGTTCTTGAGACCAGTCTGTTCCGCGACTGCAGCATCCCGTGCGGCAACCAATTCGGCCAATTCTTCCATGGCTTGCGGCGGTGGCGGGCGGATCGCCGGCTCCATCACCGCGGCAAAACGGGCAAGCACTGCCGCGTCGATCCGGTCGGTCTTGGCCAGAATACCCGACGCCTTGGCAAACATCCGGGCCTTGAAGGGATCGATCATGGCGATCGGGATGCCTGCGCTCGAAAGGCTGCGCCACACCTGGCGATGCCATTTGCCGGTTGCCTCCACCACGACCAAATTGAGGTCGAAGCGCTGAAGCCAGCGCTTGAGGAGACGGATGCCATCACGACTATTGGCCAGAGCTCGCCGTTCATTGCTGGGTAAAACATGAATGTCGAGCTGGTCCTTGCTCACGTCGATTCCGACGCTAAACTTCGTCGTGGTCTCTTGTTCGGACGCTTCCTTGCCTTGCATACGGGACGTGCTCCCTTTCATCTGTTGAGGACAAGAGCCGAAGGACGGACGGACCAAGCTCCGCCACGGTGCCTGGCACCTAGGGGGCGACGGTCCCGCCCGTCCATCGTCGGAGCTGGCGGCCACCGGCTCCGACGAACCCATGCAGCATGCATCAAATCGTCAGTCGCTGCACCGGTCGCTCCAATATGCAAGGGGGCCTGGGGAGCGCCGAACAGTATCGAACAGCCTTCGATGGCGGCCCGCGCAGCCTGATCAACCCGTTCCACCGTCTCATCACACTGTTGCATCACCTCGACGGCAGGAATCGCAGCCGCCGGGCATTCTTGATTGCTCGTGATGGTACTCTCAAGGCGACGGATGCCCCCTCCGTCACGAACCTCGTCCTGCTGCTCTGGTGATAGTGCACGCGGCCGACCGCCGACACGACCGCGCTTCCGAGCTGCGGCGAGCCCTTCGTGGGTTCTTTCTGCGATCCGCTCTCTCTCAAACTCCGCAATCGATCCAAACACATGAAAAATTAGCCGACCAGTTGAGGTCTTCGTGCTACAATCTTCGCCAGGTGGGGAAAGCCATCTGGGGAGAGCCATCTTGGGGGTCTCAGTTAGGATGTTGAACGCCGGTTCCGCCATCGCCGCCGAATTCCAGACCAACCCGCTGCCCGGTGGCGCAGTGATCGACCCGCGCCTGCCGCGGGCCAATCAGGTTTATGACCTGTTGCGCCGGGCGATCATCAATCTGTGCTTCAAGCCCGGCGAAGCGTTGAGCGCAAAGGCGATTGCCGGCCAGTTGGGGGTCTCCAAGACGCCGGTACCCAACAAGCTGAGCCGTATCCTCGCCGAGCACACCGCGGTGGTCGACGGACTGGAGCGCGTCGACGCGCGTGCAGCAGCCGATGCTCTGCGCTATCATCTGCACACCGCTTACAAGACGATCGACGTGTTGATCGACCGTCACGACGGCGAATATTTCGATGTCGCCGCCACCCAGGCCGCGCGGCGATGACCGGGTTGCCGCCATCTCCGCGGTACGGCCCTGTTCCGCCCCGGCGTCGCGCATGCGGCGGCGGGCGTTGTTTGCGTGTCCGTCGCGCCGCGGCGGAATTGTCATGCCAAAACTAGACACCGGAGGATATGATGAGATCTGCCCAGCAACTGCAACGCGTCGCGTGGTCGATGCCGGTCCGCCTCGGCCCGGCGCTCGCCGTCATCGGGATCGCCTTTGCCGGCGCCGCCGGCGCCGCCGAACTGCCTCCCCTGGTGGAGGGCTCGGATTGGCTGCGCCAGTGGGACGGGGTGACGCTCACCCTGTCATCGCATACCGGTCCGACCACCGACGCGGTGGCCGAGATCGCTCAGGGTTTCGCAGCGGCGACCGGGGCTGAGGTCGAGGTGATCGACGAGTCTTGGACCGACCTGTTGTCCAAACACCTCGCCGACGCGGCCGCCGGCGGCGGCACGTACGACATCCTGACCTGGCCCTATATCTGGTCCGGTCACTACGTCGAGGGCGGGGTAGTGGAGGATCTGAACCCCTGGTTCGCCAATGGCGACCTCGCCGATCCCAACTTCGACATCGACGACATTCCCGAGGCGATCATCGAAGTCTATGGCCGCTATCGCGGCTCCAGCTCGCCCAACCCGGATGGGCTGTGGTCGGTGCCCTACAAGTTCGACGTCTACCTGGCGCAGTACCGCACCGACCTGTTCGAGCAGGCCGGGATCGTCGATGAGAACGGCAACGCCAAGCCGCCGGAAACCTGGGCCGAGCTCCTGGACAACGCGGCGACCCTGAAAGAGGCGTTCCCCGACATGCAACCGCTGGTCTTTCCGCTGGCGGTCGACGACCCGATGGTGGCGACCTTCCTGCCGATGCTCGCGGCCTATGGCGGCGCCATTCCGATTCCGTGGTACGACGCCAACACTTATCCAGAGTTCCAGAACAAGCCGGGCCAGGACGCGCTTGCCGCCCTGCAGGAACTGACCGCCTACATGCCCGCCGATGTGCTGGACATGGACTATGACCGGGTTAACGCTCACATGGCCCAGGGCTTGGCCGCCTATGCGCTGAACTGGAACGCTTATCTGCCGGTGCTCTTGGACCCGGACGCCTCCACGATTGCCAACGTGGTCGCATTCGACGGCACGCCCGGCGGCCCGGCCGGCCGGTTCAGCGGGCTCGGCGGCTGGCAGATGGGGGTCTCCTCGCAGTCGGAGAACCGGGAGGCCGCCTTCCAGCTTCTGCAATGGATTGCCGGTCGTGACCGCGCGGTCGACTTGGCGCTCGCTGGGGGCTCGGTGGCGCGGTTTTCGGTCGCCGAGGACGCGGCGGTTATCGAGGCCTTTCCTTACTATCCGCTGCTGCTCGACGTTTTGGAGGGCTATGCCGCGCGCGGCATGGACCGATCATGGGCCGAGCTGCAACGCACCATCGGGGTCGGCCTGAGCCAGATCCTGCTCGGCGAGGACATGAACGAGGGCCTGATCGAGACCGCCGGCCAGGTGTTCGATCAGGCACAGCGCGCCGGCTACACGCCGGAGGCGACCGGCGAGAGGCCGTGATCAAACAAGGCGGAGCCAAGTGACGGCTGGCGCGGGGCACGCATTTGTTGCGCGCGCCGTCCGCCACCGCCACTATGGGACGGCTGGCGCGAATGCGGGTATCGGCGACGCGCCGATACCCGCTCTACATGGTGCTGCCGGCATTCCTGGTGCTGTTTCTGCTGACCATCTATCCCTTCGGCTACATGCTCTGGATCAGCCTGCACAAATGGCCGATCCTCCCCACGCTGCCGCGCGATTATGTCGGCACTGGCCAGTACGAGTTCATCTTCGACAGTCCCACATTCTGGGACTCGCTGACGGTGACCGTCATTTACATGGCGTTCAGCGTCACCATCCAGATCTTGCTCGGGCTGTTTCTTGCCCACCTGCTGAATACGCCGCACCGGATGGCGCGGTTCTTTCGCCTGCCCTTCATCATCCCGGTGTTCGTCTCGCCCGTGGTGGTCGGGCTGATCTGGCGCATGATGCTGGGCTACGATCTCGGCATTCTGAACTATTTCCTGCGCGCCTTCGGGCTGGACGGGGTGAATTGGCTCGGCGACGCGGTCAACGCCCTGATATCGCTGATTATCATTGATGTCTGGCAATGGACGCCGTTCACCATTCTGATACTGCGCGCCGGTCTTGATTCGATGGCGCGCGAACCGTTCGAATCCGCGGCGATCGACGGCGCGAGTCGATTCCAGATGTTTTATTACGTCACCTTGCCGATGATCTCGCCGATCCTCACCGTCGCCTTGTTGTTTCGCCTGCTGGACGCGTTCAAGCTGTTCGACATCGTCTATGTCGTAACCCGCGGCGGGCCGGGCGCGGCGACCAACGTTCTGGCCTATAACATTTGGCGCAAGGGTTTCTTTGAAAATCAGTTGGGTTACGCCGCCGCTTTGTCGGTGATCATGATCGTCATCGCCACCGTGCTCGCCAGCGTGTTGGTGCGCATCATGGCTCGCCACCAAGACGAAGCCTGATGTACGGCAAATTCAGTCGATTCGAGATCACGCTGCGGATGGGCGTACTGTGCCTGTTCTTCCTGTTTTTCATGTTTCCGTTCTACTGGCTGATCGCGACCTCGCTGAAAAAGGATGTTGATACGTTCGCCATGCCGCCGCTGTGGGTATTCACGCCGACATTCGAGAATTACGAAGCAGTAGTGCTGGAAACCGATTTCCTGCAACAGACGACGAATTCGTTGATCGCCTCGTTGTTGAACGTCGCCCTGTGCATCCTGCTCGCCATGCCGGCCGCCTACAGCATGTCGCGCCATGGCACGGGTGGTAAAAACCTGCTGTTTTGGTTCCTCAGCATCCGCATGATCCCGCCGATCGTCGGCGCCATCCCGCTGTTTGTGCTCGCCGCCCAGATGCGGTTGGTCGACACCCATTTCATCCTGCCGGTGCTCTATTTGATCATCAACATGCCGTTTGCGGTGTGGATGCTGAAGATGTTCATCGACGAGATTCCGCGCGAGATCGACGAAAGCGCGCTCATCGACGGCTGTTCGGTCCTCGGCATCATTCGGCGGATCATCCTGCCGTTGGTCAAGCCGGGGCTGGTGGCGACGGCGGTGTTCCTGTTCATCATGGCGTGGAACGAATTCCTCATCGCCAACATTTTTACCCGTCGCGACGCGGTGACGCTGCCGGTCGGCATCGCCAAGTTCATCACCGAAAAGCAGATTCTGTGGGGCTACATCACCGCCGCGGCCACGCTGGCCAGCGTGCCGCCGATCGTGTTTTTGTGGATATTCCAGCGCAACATCCTGCGCGGCCTCACTATGGGCGCGATCCGGTGAGCGCGCCGCGCGCACGCCAGCGTCAGCCGTCCGGCGGTGTGGCGCTGGCGCCGGCGCTTTGCGGAACCGGGGGGTGGACGGGTTTGCCGCGCGACAAGCCGCGCGTTCCAGGCAAGCCGCCGCCGCCGAGCGAGACCGTGGAGCGGGTGTTGGCGCTGTGCCGGGGCGGGCCGGCAGCCTCAAGTTGGATGAGATACTCACCCGCAGCTACCCGATCGAGGAGATCAATCAGGCCTACGACGCCCTGCAGTCCGGCGAAACGCTCCGCAGCGTCGTCACCTTCTGACCGCGCACTGGGGAGGGCAGTGTCATGTATGGATGCTCCCGGTGTTGCAAGGGGAAATTTGAATTGAAGTGGCTGTAGAGGCGTTGTCGGAGCATCAAGCTCGTTAGTCTGACTGGGCGTTGCGGCACGACAATCAGGATGACCGACACGACGTTTGAACGCCTTCGAAAAGCTCCGCTGCCTGCGCTTGCCTCGGTCCGACAAAATAAGTGTCCGGGAAAACAAGCGGTCACCATCACCCGCGATCACGCGAGGACACGCACGTCGATCAGAATCCGCTCAAGGCCGGGTTCGCCAAACGCTTACCTCCGTCATGCACTCGAACTCGGCTGTTGCCGAGTTCGTTACTCATAGTGCCAAAGTCGGGTAACCCCGACTTTGGTGCATGCCACCTCCCCCACAAAAAAAGTGGGGGAGGATGGGCGTATCTTTCCACGCTTCAGCGCGACGATCCAACGGCACTCGACGCCTGTTTTTCGGCTGGCTTGATCGGGGGATGCCCCAAC
>JAAEOR010000139.1 GCA_024222895.1 Hyphomicrobiales bacterium
CGCCGACGTGGCGGCCAGGCTGTCCACTGATGGCGTCGCAATCGAGTTCGTCGAAGCGGATCTATTGGACAATGCAACGCCGACCCGCCTGGTTTCGCAATGCGTCGACCGGTTCGGACGGATCGACTGCCTGGTCAATGCGGCCGGTCTCACCAACCGCGGCTCCTTCATTGATGCGGACAACGATCTCTGGGAGACGCTGTTCGCGGTCAACGCCCGTGCGCCCTTCTTTCTGATGCAGGCGGCCATCAAGTCGATGCGCGAACGATCCCAGGGTGGGGCCATCGTGAACATCCTTTCCATCAACACCCATTGCGGAGCTCCAGACCTTGCCGTCTACTCGGCCACGAAATCCGCTCTGGCGCTCCTCACAAAGAACGCGGCCAACGCCCACCGGTCGGACCGCATTCGCGCCAACGGGATCAATGTGGGGTGGACAAACACCGCGGGCGAGCATGTCATGCAGGCGGAGACCCTGAGACAGGGTGCGGACTGGGCCGAGCGGGTTGGAACGACCCAACCTTTCGGCCGCCTGTTCGCGCCCGAGGAAGTCGCCAACCTGGCGGTCTTCCTGCTCAGCGATGCTGCCGGTCCGATGACCGGATCCCTGGTTGACCAGGAACAGTGGGTCGCAGGAGCGCGAGGGTGAGCGGCGCGCCCACACTCAATCCATCGATGCTCAGCGCGTTGCCGGCAAGCGTTCGCACTCCCGGCTACGACCGCAGCGACCTGAAGATCGGCATGGCCCATGTCGGCGTCGGCGCTTTTCACCGCTGTCACCAGGCCGAATACACCGACGACCTTCTGGGCGAGCGTTTCGACCGATGGGGTGTCGTCGGGATCAATATCCGCGACCCCCGCCTCGGCGAAACCATCGGCCGACAGGATGGGCTCTATACGCGGCTCCTCCGCGACAACGACACGGTCGATGCCCGGGTCATCGGTTGCATGCTGGACACCGTGGACAGCCAGGCAGCGGCCGAGCCGGCCTTGCGGGTCCTGGCCGCGCCGGAAATCGAGCTGGTCACCCTGACGGTCACCGAAAAGGGCTATTGTCACAAGCCAGCGAGTGGGCTGCTTGATCGCAGTCACCCGGACATCGTGCACGACCTTGCCAACCCGGACGATCCGCGAAGCCTGCCCGGCCTCGTTGTTTGTGCGCTTGAGCGCCGCATGCAGTCGCACGCCCGGCCGATCACCGTGGTGAGTTGCGACAACATCCCGTCGAACGGCGCGATCCTCGAAAACGTCGTGCGGGCGCTGGCGGAAAAACGCGGCACCGGCCTCTCGGATTGGATCACGGCCAATGCAGCGTTCCCGTCGACGATGGTCGACCGGATCGTTCCGGCGACAACAGAGGGCGATCGCCAAACGATTGTGGATGGGTTCGGCTATCGCGACCTGGCACCGGTCGTCGGCGAACCCTTTCGCCAGTGGGTGATCGAAAACCGGTTTGCCGGCCGGGCCCCCGCATGGGATCTGGCCGGCGCCACCCTTGCCGACGACGTTGCGCCCTTTGAGCTCCTGAAGATGCGGGTTCTGAATGCCGCTCAAACGGCCCTCTGTTATCTCGGGCTCCTGGCAGGACACGAACACACCTGCGATGA
>JAAEOR010000140.1 GCA_024222895.1 Hyphomicrobiales bacterium
CAAGATTGAAACGCTCCGATGGCGCCGCGGAGCGCAAGCGATCGGCAAAGGCCGTGGTCTCTGTAACACCCTGCTCCTGCAGGAGCGCCGACAACAGCGGTGGGCGAGACACCGCATACATGTGAGCCAACTGGCGCCAGTCAGCATCAATGACGACGGCGAACCCGCGACGGTCCGTGACCAGGCTAGCGAGCGCGCGATGACAGGATCCCGATGCCAACGGCCGCAGACCCGAATCCGAGACCACGGATCTTTCTCGCGAGGCTTGGGCCATGCCGATATCCCACGGCCCCCAGGCCATGCATGTTGATGGCAGTCCTTCACGGCGGCGCAAAACTGCGAGACCGTCAAGGAATGCGTTGGCAGCGCTGTAGTTGGTCTGACCGGCTCCCCCCAAGGTGGCCGCAGCCGAAGAGTACAGTACAAACCAGTCCAGCGAGTGGTTTTCGGTCGCCCGATGGATGTGCCAGGCCCCGGCTACTTTCGGCCGAAGGACCGTCTCGAATCGCGTCCAGTCCTGGGCACTGACGACGCCGTCATCGAGCGTGCCGGCGGCATGGATGATGCCTTTTAGTTTTGGCCAGTTTTGGGTTCTGGTATCGTTTGAGAAGCGATTGATGAGGTTTTGGACCTGGTCTTTGTCGGCGACATCGGCTCTGACTGTTTCGATATGACAGCC
>JAAEOR010000141.1 GCA_024222895.1 Hyphomicrobiales bacterium
CGAGATCGCCGGGCCAGGCGGCGCCTGGGACCTGATCGCCCGGCGCGTCGCCGCCATTCCCGAATACGCTGCGATGTTTGTCATCAGCTACGACCACATCACCAGCGGCCGCGATATCCGGTTCACCGACATCGCCAATGCCATTGCCGATTTCGTTGCCTTCGAGTGGCGCGCGTCCAATAGCCCGTTCGATCGTTATCTCAGCGGCGACATGTCCGCCCTCGGCCCGACGCAGGAGGAGGGCATGACGCTCTTCTTCGGCAAGGCCGGATGCAGCGATTGCCACAGCGGCCCGCTTCTCACCGATCAGCGGTTCCACAGCATTGCCATGCCGCAATTCGGCCCGGGCCGGACGGCGCGTTTCGAGAGCCGCCCGGTCGATCACGGTCGCATGCGGGTGACCGGCGTAGCGGAGGATGCTTACCGGTTCCGGACGCCGGGTTTGCGCAACGTGGCCGCCACCGCGCCCTACGGCCACTCCGGTGCCTACGCAACCCTCGAGGCTGTCGTTCGCCATCATCTCGCGCCCCGTGAGTCATTTGCAGTCTGGAACAAAGCCGATGTTGTCTTGCCGGCGTTTCCGGAAGCGCGTTCGACGGATTGGGCCATTATCCTCGATCAGGACGAGATGGACAGGATTGCCGCGAGCGCGACGCTTCGTCCGGTATCGCTCACCGACGCCGAGATCGCTAGCCTGGTTGCCTTTCTCGAGGCGCTGACCGATCAGGCCAGTCTTGATGGTCGCCTCGGTCGCCCGGAACGCGTCCCGAGCGGCCTGGAGTTCGATTAGGTCTGTTGCACAGTGATTGTGACTGTTTGAATGCCGGGATGGGTTAGGTCCTGACCATATTGGACCTGGCTTCTTCGGTTGCACATATCTCGGTCGCAACGGGGTAGCACACGGCGTCGCCTGATCGTGCGCACGGTCGTAGCGCGCGGCGCGGGCAAGCGGCACTCTTCGTGGATGGCCGTGACAAGCACGGCCATGACGGTTGGAGTGCGTGTTCAGTTTGGCGGCGTCCTCATCCAGACCACACCGGGATCGCTGACGACGTGGCCTCCCGACATCGCTCGACGGCTCCTCTGACGTCATGGCCGTGCTTGTCACGGCCATCTACGTCTTGGCGACGAAGCAGCTACTCCGGTCGATCTCCGTCACTCGACCTCCGCAACTCCTCCATCGTCATCCTGCGACTTGATCGCAGGATCGATGTCAACCTGCCATGACCTCAGGGGTTTCAGGTCTGTCGCGATGATCAGGCGATAGCGAAAAATCGCAACCGTCAAGGAGCAGAACCCGAATTGAGGAGACCTCAATCCAACGTTTGCGTGGGTGGGTGGTGATTCTGCGGTCGGATCCTCCGATCGAGTCGGAGGAGCAGAATGACGAAGGGGGGAACGTTTTGGTGTCCCGAGCATCGGCAAAGCCCCACCGGTACCGCGGCGCCGGCCACTTCCCGGCGAGGGGAAATCCAATCAGTCGCCTCGATCCAACCGCGGGCAACCCGGTGAGGCAGCACAGCTGGCGATCGTTTTGATGTCTGCTAGTCGTTGACGACCTCGAGACCGGCATCTCGGGTAACGCGAACCGGTTGGCCGGACCGCGTTCGCATCCACATCGTCTGGTCGCCGTCGGGCCAGGTGACCCTGATCTCGACCTCATCGGCGTCCCCGACGCCAAAATGCTCCGGGCCGGCGACGCCACCGGCGTGTCCGCCGCCAATCGTCACTTCCCGGTGCCAGTGACGATCACCGGCGCGTATCTCGATCCACGCGCCCACCGCGTTTCGATTTGGGGCTGGTTGGGACAGGTCGACGGAGATCCATTTGCCAGTTTCGGGCGTGGCGTTTTCGAGAATCTCGACATTGGCTCGCCGGTTGACCACGATGATGTCGAGCTTGCCGTCGCGGTTGAAATCAGCGAGTGCCGCGCCCCGCGATCGAGCCAGGGAAGCGACGCCGGCCTCTAGTCCATGCTCGACAAACATGCCGTCGCCGCGCTGGATCAGGAGGTTGTTCGGATCGTCCATGGCCATGTCGGGCATCTGCTCGACATTGCCCTTGGCGACGAAGAGATCATCGAATCCGTCATTGTCGATGTCGCCGAAGGCAGCATGCCACCCGGCTGAGGGGCGCCCGTCGCCGCCCGTATACGGCTTCTGGGCATTGGCTCCGCGCTTGTAGGCTTCGTCGTGATAGCGCGGTCCGGCCGCGTCGGGATCGCGGACGCGAAGCTTCTGGTCGGCCATGCTGGTCAGATAGATTTCCGGGATGCCGTCGCCGGTGATGTCGCGGCTGGCGATCCCCATCCCCCAGATGCGCAAGCGCTGCCAGCCGTCACGATCGTCATAGAGACGGGGCGAGCCGCTCATGTCCCAAAGCTGCTCCTGACCGTCGCGGACGTAATAGTGCCGGTCGTTGCTGACCCGCAGGTCGGCGCGTCCACGCCGATCCCAATCGGAAAACAGCATCGAGAGGGCACAATGACCGGGCAGGGAAATCGGCGGGCTCCGGTACGTGTCTCCGGTCGGGCGATGCAGCATATTGGCATCGCAGGCTTCGAAGGGACCGTCGGGATCGGTGCGATCCACGTAGTTGCCGAAGGCAAGGGTCGGGAAAGCCTCTCCATCCTCCCATGTGGCCGTGAACGCCGTGGTCCACCGGTCGCCGCCGTCGATCCCCCACGCTTGGTTGGCGCGCGAGAAGCCACAGGCGCCGTCGCCACGCAGAATCAAGTTGTCGCCGAGGCGAAGGACGACGAGATCCATCGCGCCGTCGGAGTCGATGTCGACGGGATAGGCGCCGATGGTGCCGGTAACGTCTTCCGGCAGGATCGCGAGCTCCGAGAATGCAATCGGATCGCCCGGTCGCGCTGTCTGGTTGACGATGAGCTTTGACGGGTTTGACCCACCGGCGAGGAACGCATCGGGGCGGCGATCGCCATTGCAGTCGAAGACGGCAACCCCGCCGCCGACGAAATGCTCCCAGCCGCCGTCATATTCGTGGCTGAAGACCTGTTCTGCTGCGCGGTCGACAAACGCTATCGGCTTTGCGTCAGCTGTAGCCAAAGCCGGCAGCAACAGCACGAGTGCCGCCGGGAAGCCACGGTACAAGGACTTAGGCGGCATCCTCGCTAACAATCCCGGGTGCATACGACCCGTCTGGGAGTTTGCCGAGGATGATCATCTGCAGCACTTCATCCTTGTCGGTGTCGGCGACCGGGCCCGTCCAGACATGGCGGCCGTTCTTCATGACCGTGATGCGATCGGCGAGGTCGAAAACGTCATGAAGATCATGACTGATCATCACGATCGCGATTCCCTCGTTCTTCAGGTTGCGGATCAGGTCGGCGACCATCTGGGTTTCGTGCGGCCCGAGCGCCGCGGTCGGCTCATCCATGATGATGATGCGGGCATTGAACTGCAGCGTTCGGGCGATAGCGACCGCCTGGCGCTGGCCGCCGGAGAGTTTCGAAACCGCGTCATGGAAATTCTTGAAGTTCGGATTGAGCCGTTTCATTACGCCAATGGTGGCGTGTTCCATCGCGGCCTCGTCGAGGGCGCCGAAGCGGGTCAGGATCTCACGACCGAAGAAGATGTTTGCCGGAGTCGCCAGGTTATCGGCGAGCGCCAGCGTCTGGTAGATCGTCTCGATCCCGTAGGCTTTTGCATCGCGCGGCGTTTCGATCGTGGCCTTCTCGCCGCCGATGAGGATCTCGCCGGAATCGATGGGATAGGCTCCAGAGAGGATCTTGATCAGCGTCGACTTGCCGGCGCCGTTGTGGCCCAGAAGCCCCAGGACCTCTCCTTGCCGGATATCGATGCTCATATCCTCCACAGCGCGAACGCCGCCGAAATGCTTGTAGACACCGCGCATCTGCACGAGAGGCTGCTGCGTTTCCATATCGAACCCTCCCTTCGGCCTCAGCGGCGCTTGCGTTGATAGAAGACGTCGAACCAGACGGCGAAGATCAGGACACCTGCCATGATCATCTGCTGTGGCGAACTCTCGACGCCGACGAGCACCATGCCGTTTTGCAGGCTTCCCATCAGCAGCGCGCCCAGCAGTCCGCCGACGATCGTACCGACACCGCCGGAAAGAGATGTCCCACCAATCACGGCCGCGGCAATGACCTGGAGTTCAAGAAGTTCGCCAATCGAAAGTGGTGCCGCGTTCAATCGTGTCGTCGTGATCATTGCGCCGACTGCGGTGAGAGCCCCGATCAGCGCGAAACTGATGATGATCACCCGCTTGACGTTGATCCCAGCGAGTTTGGCCGATTCGGGATTGCCACCGTATCCATAGATGTAGCGGCCGAACCGGGTCATGTTGGCGATGTACATCATGACAGCGGCGATGACGATGAGAATGAGGACGGGAATCGGAATGCCGCGTCCGTCGTCGGATTTCGGAAACGTGTAGGAATTCATCGTCATGACAAACGCCGCGATCAACGCCGCCCAGACGGCCAGAATGCCGATTTCGGCCGGCAGTGGTTTGACGTAGAAGCCAAGCCCGGCCCGACTCGACCGCTTCCAGAGGGTGAGGAGAACAAGAATCAGGAAACACACGGCGCCGACGATCCAGCTCCAGGTCTCGCCGATCGAGCCGCTGATCTCACTGTAGGTCGAGTCGAGCGGCGTAATCGTTCGGCCTTTGGTGAACAGCCAGCCGGCGCCTCGGAAAAACATCAGCCCGCCCAGCGTAACCACGAACGCCGGCACGGACAGGGCAGCGATGATCCCGCCCTGGATGCCACCAAGCACGGCGCCGGCAGCGACCATGACGATAATCGATATCCACCAGCTGTTGGCACCCTCGAGCGGCAGCACTTCAGTCTGCATAAAGCCACCGAGAATCCCCAGGAAGGCCAGTAGCGACCCCACCGAAAGGTCGATGTTGCGCGAAACGATGATCAGAACCATTCCCGTGGAAATCAGGGCGACCACACTGGTTTGGACCGACAGGTTCCAAAGGTTCCGGGGCGACAGAAAGAGCCCGCCTGAAACGATGTGGAAAAAGATCCAGGTGACCAGCAGCGCACCGACCATCGACAATAGGCGAACGTCGATGTCGAGAATATCGGTGAGGCGGCGCGGCTTAACCGGTGCCTGAACCTGGTCTGTGACCGCCATGGGAACTCTCCCTTGTGGATGTTTCCGTCATCGCCGACCTGATCTGTGCAGGTTCTTTTCGACCTATCCATAGGCCCGCTTGCAATAGCTTGCAACACTTTCCCGGGGTTCGTCGTTCCCAATGCGGACCACGGCGTGGGGCGCTGTCGATGCCAGTGATGGGAAGGAGTGTGCTGCCAATACAGATACTTAAGGGCGGCATGGTAATGCCACGGGGTTGTAAGCCAACACAGTCCGTCGGTCTCGAGTTTGATCGTGCAATTGACAGACCGCTGTCGTCGGCAATAGGGTGCAAGCGTTTGCAATTCGAGGCCGTGAACAAGACGCCTCGGGAAGACCACCAAGGAGGAATTGGATGCGATCGCTCATCACCAAAGCAGCCGTTGCCACGGCGCTTGCAGTGGGTTTCGCGAGCCCGACACTGGCGGCGGACGACATCACTGTCGGCGTAAGCTGGTTCAAATTCGCTGACGAACGCTGGAAGATCGACGAGGCCGGTATCAAGGACGTCCTCGAAAAGGCGGGGGCGACTTACATCTCCGCCGACGCGGATTTCTCGGCCGAAAAATCCGTTGCCGACATCGAAAACCTGATCACCCGCGGCGCCGATGTGCTGATTGTCATGTCCGGCGTGGCCGACGCGGTTGGCCCGGCCGTAACCGCGGCGATGGCGGAAGGTATTCCTGTTGTCGCCTATGACCAGATCATCGAAGTACCGGGCATCTTCTACACGTCCTTTGATGCGCGTTCGGTCGGCGAAGCCCTGGCTGCCGGCATGCTCGAAGTCGCGCCCGAAGGCAACTACGCCCTGATCAAGGGTGACGATGGCGATCCGAACACCCATCAGATGTTCGGCGCCTTCATGGAAGGCATTCAGGCGAAGGTCGATTCCGGCGAGATCAATATTGTCGGTGAACAGTTCGTCGATGGTTGGCGGCCCGAGACCGCAAAAGACGTCATCGAGCAGATGCTGACAGCCAACAACAACGATGTTCAGGCGGTCATGGTCATGAATGACGGCATGGCGAGCGGCGTTTCCAAGGCACTCGAGGAACAGGGCATGGAGATCCCGATCTCCGGTCAGGACGGTGCTCCCGGTGCGCTCAACCGCATTGCCCGCGGTCAGCAGACCTTCACGATCTGGAAGAATGCGTATGAACTCGGCCAGACTGCCGCCAACGTCGCCTTGGCGCTTGCCAAGGAAGAGGAGGTCCCTGGCATGATCAAGTTCGACAAGGGACCGAACGGTGTGGAACTCGACTCGGTTCTGTTGCCGGTCGAGCGGATCGACAGTACCAACCTGGAAAAGACGGTGGACGTCGGTTGGGCCACCAAGGATCGGATCTGCGCAGGCGTTACCGATAATCCTCCCGCCATTTGCCAGTAAGGCAAAAGGCCCACTTGAACGCCCGTCGCTTGCGGCGGGCGTTCCTTTTTTCAGGCGCCGAGGCCGATGTCGCGCAGGAAGGCATAGTTCATCCGCGCGTCTTCGACCACCGGATTGCCGGCGGCGGGATTGCAATCCTGCTCGACCGTGCCCCAGTCGTCATAGCCGGTTTCGTCGATCGCCAGTTTCAAGCCGCGAAAGTCAACCAGGCCGTTTCCAAGCGTGCAGAAGATGCCCTTGGCGCAGGCGTCATAGAAGCCGGTCCGATCGGCGATGGCGGCTTGCTTGACCGGGCCGCTGATATCCTTGAAGTGCAGATACGATGTTCGGGCTCTGTGTTTTCGGAAGTAGTCGACAGGGTCGTAGCCGGCATAGACGCAGTGGCCGGTGTCGATGCCGAGCTTGAGCAGGCCTTCGTCGACTTCGTCGAGAACGCGATCTGTCTCGTCGAGGAATTCGATGCAGCCGGCCGTGTGGGGGTGGATCGTCGGAATCAGGCCGTATTCGTCGCGGGCGATTCTTGAGACGTCGCGCAGGCGGGACACCATCCCTTTCCACTCCGTTTCGCTCAACCGCCTCGCTTCGTCAGGCCGTCCTGCCGTCGGAACCCGGAAATCAGCGATCGAGTCGATGATCACGAAGTGCTTCGCTCCGTGCGCACGCATGGCCCGCCCGGTCCGGTGGGTCGCGTCGAGGACGTCGGTCCAGGCCTCCGGATCATGGAGAGGCCGGAATACGACACCGCCGATCAGGCTCAGCCCGCGAGCGGCGAGAGCGTCGCCAAATTGGGATGGGTCTTCCGGAAAGAAGCCGATCGGGCCCAACTCGATACCCGCATAGCCGGCCTCGCGCGCCTCGTCGAGAACCTGCTCCCAGGGCGGGTTGCGCGGGTCATCCGCGAATTCGACGCCCCATGAGCACGGTGCGTTGCCAATCGGAATTGCCATATGAAGCGCTCCTCGGAGATTCCTGTCAGACGTCGACCCATTTCCGTTCACGGGAGGACTGTCTGGCCGCTGCGATGACTTTGTTGACTTCGAGCCCCGCCTGGAAGGTCGGCCAAACCGGTTCGCCGGTTTCGATAGCGGTCAGGAAGTCCCGAATCTCAATGGTGATCTGGTCGTTGTATCCGGTGCCATGGCCCGGACCGAGGCAGAAATTGACGTAGTCGGGGTGCTCAGGTCCGGTCAGGATCTTGGTGAAGCCCTGGCGGCCGGCGCGTGTGCTGCGGTCGTAATACCAAAGCGCGTTCTGATCCTCTCCGTCGAAGCGAATTGCGCCGTCGGATCCGGTGACTTCGTAGGCATAACCCATCTTGCGTCCGGTGGCGACGCGACTGATGTTGAGGCAGCCCATTACGCCGGAGGTGAACCGACAGAGAATGTTCGCCTGGTCGTCATTCTCGACGCGCTCCGGCCCGTTTGCACCCGGGCGGGTTTCGTAGACCGTCTCGATGTCGGCAACCAGCGAGGTGATCGGCCCGATCAGGCGCTGCACCGCATTGATGATGTGTGGCGACAGGTCTCCCATATTGCCACCGGATCGCTTGCGGGTGCGCCAGGATCCCGGTTCATCCGGATCGGAGAGAAAGTCTTCGGTGTGCTCGGCCCGCATGTTGACGATGCGGCCCAGTTCGCCGCTCTGGATCATGTCGCCCGCCAACTGGCTCGCCGGCGTTCGGATGTAGTTGAAGCCGACCATATTCGGCAGCCCCGACCGCTCCGCGGCCGCGACCATCGCCATCGAATCGTCCACGGTCTCGCCGAGCGGCTTTTCGCAAAAAACGGGCTTTCCAGCTTCGAACGCAGCCAGTGCGATCTCCCGGTGGGTCCATTGTGGCGAGGCGATCAGGACAGCCTCGACCCGTTCGTCGTTGACCAGTTCACGCCAATCGGACGCGGAGCGTCGAAATCCATACTCTGCCGCCTTGGCACTTGCGCCTTCCGGTGTGGTCGAACAGACCATTTCGCAAACCGGTCGCAGATTTGTCCCGAACACCGTGCCCACGGCTTTCAGCGCGACGGCGTGCGCCTTGCCCATATAGCCGGTTCCAACCACTCCGAAGCCAAGTTCCCGCATCCATCCTCACAATCTTGCAAGCGCTTGCAATTGGCTCTTCACCGCGTAACATAGGATCACGGGAAGCGAAAGGGCTTCCCGGGACCCGGCGATCTCTGTCGCTGAAGGGCTACCCACCGGAATACATACAAGAAGCACGGCGATGACAACAATCAGACTGACCACGGCTCAAGCACTTGTCCGCCATCTGGCGAACCAGTTCATCGAGATCGAGGGCGAACGGGTTCGGCTCTTTGGCGGTGGCTTCGCGATTTTCGGGCACGGTAACGTGCCGTGTCTTGGCGAGGCTCTCTACAAATATCGTGAAGAGCTGCCGCTGTGGCGCGGCCAGAACGAACAGTCGATGGCAATGGCCGCGGCAGCCTACGCCAAGGCGAAGTTGCGACGGCGCTTCATGTTTGCGACGTCGTCGGCCGGGCCCGGAGCAGTCAATATGGTAACGTCCGCCGCGCTGGCCCATTCCAACCGCCTGCCGGTCCTGATCCTCTCGGGCGACACCTACACGACGCGTCTTCCCGACCCGGTGCTGCAGCAGGTCGAGCATTTCGGCAATCCGTCCCTTACCGTGAATGATGCGTTTCGATCCGTGACGCGCTACTGGGACCGGATTGTCCATCCGGCCCAAATCATCCAGTCCCTGCCAGCCGCGATCAACACGATGCTCGATCCGGCCGATTGCGGCCCCGCGTTCCTTGGATTGCCTCAAGACGTTCAGGGGTGGGCCTTCGACTATCCGGAAACGTTCTTCGAACCGAAGACGCATCGCATTCGTCGCCAGGACGCCGACGAGGCTGAAGTCGCCGATGCGGTCGCCATGCTGGGCCGGGCGAAGCGGCCGGTCATCATCGCCGGTGGCGGCGTTCAGTACAGCCTTGCAACGGCCGAACTCGCAGCTTTCGCCGAAGCCCACGGCATCCCGGTTGTTGAAACAATCGCGGGGCGCGCCAACCTGACCTTCGATAATCCCCTGAATATCGGCCCGATCGGTTCGACCGGTTCCAATTCCGCCAACGCCATCGCCGGCAAGGCCGATGTCATTCTGGCGGTTGGCACGCGCCTTCAGGACTTCACCACCGGCTCGTGGACTGTCTTTGACAAGACAGCACAAATCGTTTCGGTCAACGTCGCAAGATACGATGCCGCCAAGCATCTTTCGGTGCCTGTTGTTGGCGACGCAAGGCGCGTCATCGGTCAGCTCGATGCGGCGCTCGGCGATTTCACTGCGGATGCGGCTTGGCTGGCGGAGGCCGGGGATGAGCGTCGAGCATGGGATTCCTACGTCGACGGCAATGTCCGGGCCGGGAACCGGAAGGCCTCCTACGCTCAGGTGATCGGCGCGGTGAACCGGCTGGTTGACCCCCGCGATCGCGTGGTCACTGCCGCGGGCGGCCTGCCGGCCGAAGTTGCCGCCAACTGGCGGACTAAATCGGTGGGGACAGTCGATGTTGAGTTCGGCTTCTCCTGCATGGGTTACGAAATCGCCGGGGGTTGGGGCGCGCGGCTTGCCCAGGCCGAGACTGAACCGGAAAATGACACGATCGTGCTGGTTGGTGATGGTTCCTACCTGCTTCTCAACTCCGATATCTATTCCTCAGTGCTGACCGGCAAGAAGCTGATCATCGTGGTCTGCGACAATGGTGGCTTTGCGGTCATCAATAAATTGCAGCGCAACACCGGCAACGAGCCGTTCAACAATCTGATCGCCGACTGCAACATTGTCGGCGAGCCTTTCTCGGTGGACTTTGCCGCGCATGCCCGTTCGATGGGAGCGTTGGCCGAGACTGTCGAAACCATTGCCGAGCTGGAGGAGGCGTTCGCCCGAGCCAAGGCGGCCGACCAGACCTCGGTCATCGCGTTGAATGTCGACGCCCATGAGGGCTGGACAGAGGAAGGCCATGCGTGGTGGGAGGTCGGCCTGCCGGAGGTCTCCGATCGAGAGAGCATCAATGAAGCATGGGAAGACTGGAACGTTGATCGTGGCCGTCAGCGCCTTGGCGTCTGATCGTGATCGACGCAGCCATCCAGAATCGACTGAAGCGGAATCGCTTCGCGGCGATCGGCCGGGCGGGTCTCGACCTTTATCCAGAGCCGGCCGGGGCGAAGATCGAAGATGCCGGACGATTCCGATCGGACGTCGGCGGTTCGGCCGGTAACATTGCCGTGTCGCTTGCGCGCCTCGGGTCATCGGCCAGTCTGGTTTCGCCGCTGGCCGACGATCCCGTCGGCCGGTTCACCCGCAAAACCCTTGATCGCTACGGTGTGGACACGTCGCTCTGCCGACCGGTGGGCGGCGATTGCCGGAACACCCTGGCATTGGCCGAGACCCGATCCGAGGATTGCGAGGTGGTGATCTACCGGAACGGCGCCGCCGACTTCGAGTTGTCGGAGGACGACGTGGCGAAGATCGATCACGACACCGTCGGGGCGGTGATTGCCACCGGCACCGCACTGGCCCGTGAACCATCTCGCGGTGCCGTTCTGGCAGCGTTTCGGCAGGCACAAGCCGCAGGAACACCGACGGTCCTCGATATGGACTACCGCCGCTACTCCTGGGAATCGGCCGGGGTCGCCCAACAGGTTTACATGCAGGCTGCGGGTCTCAGCGATATTCTGGTCGGCAACGACGACGAGTTCGGCGTTGCCGCCGGAGCGCGGGATCAAGGGCCGTTCCTGGCCCGCGATCTCGCCGCTGATCGCACTGCGATTGTCATTTACAAGATGGGCAAGGACGGCTCGACCACATATGCGGGCGAGGACGTGATCGAGACGGGGATCTATCCCGTCGTCGCCCAGAAGCCGTTCGGCGCTGGCGATGCCTTCATGGGCGCGCTGCTTGCCTCGCTCGCCGACGGTGTTGATCTGCCGGATGCGCTGCGCCGCGGCGCGGCATCCGCAGCACTTGTCGTCTCCCGCGACGGCTGTGCGTCGTCCATGCCCGACCGCGCCGACCTCGATGCCTTTATGGCCAACACAACGCCGACAGCCAGTAACAAGGGGGCCTAATATGCACATCCCGCCTTTCGACAATCGCAACGAACCGATCGTCGACGCCAATGATCCACGGGTTCCGCTGGTCTATTTCAACATCGTCAAGCTCGGGGATGGCGAGCGGTTCTCGTACAGTGTTCCCGGCTACGAAACCTGCATTGTCCCCGCGACCGGAACGGTTGATGTCTCGGTCGGCGGATTGATCTTCGAGGGGATCGGTGGTCGCGGCGTCGACGTCTGGGATGGCGAACCGGAAAGCGTCTACGTGCCCAGCGGCGTAGAGGCGGAGTTTCAGTGTTCAAGTGCGACGGCGGAGGTGTTCGTCGCCGGCGCCCGCAGTGACGACACGCGGGAGCCGTTCGAGGTTCGCGCGTCGGACATCGATCTGGTTCAGTACGGATCCGATGACACCAAGACACACCGCAAGATCAAGCACATCATCGGCCAGAAGCAGGCGGATCGGGTCAGCCGTCTTCTGGTGTCCGAACTGTTCACCGTCGGCGCCGGCGGCTGGTCGGGTTTCCCGCCGCACAAGCACGACACCGACCGGCTGCCGGAAGAAACGCGCCACGACGAGGTCTATAACTTTCGATTCCGCCCGTCCCATGGCATGGGCATGCAATTACTCCAGCGTGAGGATGGCAAGGTCGGGGACGCCGTCCATATCGTCGACGGCTCGACGATCATGATCGACAAGGGATATCACCCCTGTGTCGCCGCGCCGGGCTACGAGATGTATTATTTCACGATCCTCGGCGGATTGAGTCAGCGGCCGCTGGTGCAGTATTTCCAGCCGGTGCACGCCTACCAGGTCGAAACGATCCCCGGCATCAAAGACATGATCGCCAAGTTCAAGTGAACCGGAATGCCCGCTGTCTCACTTAACGCGGTCCTCGACCCGGCAATGCACAATGGCTATGCGGTCGCCGGGTTGGTTGTGCTGGGCTGGGAAGATGCGGTTGCCTACGTCCGCGCCGCGGAGGAACTGGACGCTCCTGTGATCCTGCAGGCAGGCCCCGGCTGTCGCAAGCACACGCCGATCCGAGTCCTCGGGGCGATGTTCCGCGAACTGGCGGACAAGGCGGATGTGCCGGTCGTCTGCCATGTCGATCATGCGTTTTCGCTCGAGGAGTGCAAAGCCGGAGTCGAGCATGGCTTCACTTCGGTCATGTATGACGGATCAAAACGCCCGATCGAAGAAAACATAGAAACCACAGCCGCTATCGTCGAGCTTGCCCATGCGGCCGGCGTTTCGGTTGAGGGCGAGGTGGGTGTGGTCGGCTACGCCGGCGGCTCCGCGTCGGCTGGCACGGACCCGGTCGATGCACAGCGCTTTGATCGCGAGGCCGGCGCCGACGCCCTCGCGATTTCGATTGGCAACCTGCATCTCATGCAATCGGGGGCGGCCGCCGTCGACATGACTTTATTGCGCGAGATCGAGGCCGTGACCCGAGCGCCGCTGGTTCTTCATGGCGGCAGCGGTCTCGATGCGGAAACGCGGGCTTCGCTGGCCGGTTCGACCCGGGTGTGCAAAATCAATATCGGGACGGAGCTTCGTATGGCTTTCGGTTCGGCCTTGCGGGCGACGCTGGCCGCTGATCCCGGGGTTTTCGACCGGGTCGCGATCCTGAGCGGAACGGTCGAGCCGGTGTCGGTCGCCGCGAGGGCGGCGATCTCCGGGTTGCTTGCGCCTCCACTCACGAGACCGATAGCCTGAAGCACCTCGTGCCGTTGCCCGGCTTGTCGACGTGCCATAATCAGCATGAGGGGTTGGCGCCATCTTGTTGATGTCTCTAATTTTCCCGTCCTGGCCGCGGCCGTCTCGGTGTTTGCATATGTCGTGCCGCAGGCGTTCGCACGCGCACCGCGTGGCGATTGCCATCGTGGTCGCGTTGAATCGCAACAATCTGGCCCGGGCCGACCTGCTCATCCTCTTCGCCGTTGTCTTGCAGAACCTGCTTGGCCTGGCTGCAGGCTACTGGATCTAGTCGGCTCGGCGCTGGCCGGATATTGGTCGCGGCACGGACCCGATCCCGGACGGGGCGCCGGTGCCAGGGCAATGCCCTCTAGTTGATGACGATCTCGGGCCCCATCAGCGCGGTTGGCAGTACGGTCGAAATCCAAGGGACATAGGTCACCAGAATCAGGAAAAGGAAGAGGATGCCGAGCCAGGGCAGGGCGGCCCGCACGACCCGCATCACCGCCATGCCGGCGACTCCGGAGGTGACGAACAGGTTGAGACCGACCGGTGGCGTGATCATCCCGATCTCCATGTTGACGACCATGATGATGCCGAGATGGACCGGATCGATACCGAGGGACATGGCGATCGGAAATACCAGTGGCGCTACGATAACGATCAGGCCGGACGGTTCCATGAACTGACCGCCGACCAACAGCACCAGGTTGACCATCACCAGGAAGACCACCGGCCCGAAACCGGCGCCGAGTATTGCCGACGCAATCGTCTGCGGGATCTGCTGTTCGGTCAGGACATGTTTCAGGATCAGAGCGTTTGCGACGATGAACATCAGCAGGATCGTCGTTCGGCCTGCGTCCAGCAGCGCCTGCTTGGTGTCGGGATGGACGAAAACGGTGATCAGGCTCTGCGGTCGTGAGAATAGGTTGAAGCGCACTTCTCCCTCGCCCCTCAGTGGTCCCATGTCGCGATAGACAAAGTTGGCGATCAGGAAGGCATAGACGGCAGCGACTGCGGCCGCTTCGGTCGGTGTGAACACGCCGCCGTAGATGCCTCCGAGAATAATGACGATGAGCAGAAGTCCCCAGACCGCATCGCGGGCCGCCGCGGCCACTTCGCGGAAATCCGCCCGTGGTTGTGACGGCAGCCCGCGAACCCTTGCGTAGAGATAGATGCCGGTCATGAGCATGAGGCCGGCGACCAGACCGGGAAGAACGCCCGCCAGAAACATCCGGCCAACCGATACGTCGACTGCCGAGGCGTAGACCACCATGACGATCGACGGCGGAATGAGGATGCCCAGCGTTCCGGCACTGGAAATGACGCCGGCGGCGAAGTCCTTGGTGTAGCCGACCTGCCGCATACCGGCGATGACAATCGTTCCGATGGCCACCACTGTGGCGGGTGAAGAGCCGGATAGCGCCGCGAACAGCATGCAGGCGAAGACGCCGGCGATGGCCAGTCCGCCCTGGAGATGACCGACGCACGCAATCGCCAGGCGGATAATCCGGCGCGCGACGCCACCGGTGGACAGAAAGGTCGATGCCAGAATGAAAAACGGGATGGCAAGCAGTGTGTAGTGGCCGGCAAAAGCGTTGAACAGGGTCTGGGCAATCGATCCAAGTGAGCCGTCGGAATAGATCAGCAGGAATGCGATCGAGGAAAGACCGAGAGAAATTGCGATCGGGACGCCGACCAGCATTAGGCCGATGACCATCAGGAAGAGAACCGCGGCGGCCATGGATCAATCCGGTTGATCCGTGTGGGTCGGCCCTGTGCCAACCGTGCCGTCCGCCTCGTGGCTTGCGATGACGGAGTCGATCTTGCCGGAGGCAACCAGCCAGCCGAGTTGCAGGAAACGGAACGTCAGCAGTGCCATGCCGATCGGCAGCGCGGCGTAGGGGATGAACCGGGGGAGTTTCTCGTAGACCTCTCCCTGATTCATCGACGCTTCCAGGAAACGGAGAAATCCGACCATCGGGATGTCGTTCACCTCGTACCAGGCCTGATCCTTGAGCGTGCCGTCGAGGGTCGGCAGGGCTGCGAACGGTGCCCAGTAATTCCATGACCCGATGAACAGGAAAACGCTGAACGCCAAGCAGGCGACGATGGCCAGCATTGCCAGGCCGCGCCGGGCCGTTGGCGGTACGGCCGAAGTGATGAGATCCACGCCGAGATGGGCGCGCGTCCTGACGCAGTATGAGGAGCCAAGCAGGACCAGCCACGCAAACAGAAAAACGGTGGCTTCGAGCGCCCACAGGATGTTGTCGTTGAAAACGTAGCGGGCAACCACATTGGCGAAGGTCACCAGGGTCATCAGGCCAAGAGTCACCGCGATGAAGGTTTCTTCGATCGCGTTGACCGCGCGCCCCAGCCGCGTCTTCGCCAGGTCGTGAATTGCGTCCTCCGGCCCGACTTGAGGGTCCATTGGGCAGTGCGGATCGATCGCCGCCGGGCACCGCCGACCGGTTGATTTGGCTAGTTGGTCCGGTTGGCTGCCTGCGCTGCGTCAATCAGGTCCGTGCCGATATCAGCCTCGAACTGCTTCCATACCGGCCGCATGGCGTCGATCCAGGCCTCCCGTTGCGCAGGCGTCAAGGCGCGTGTCGTGCCGCCGGCGGCAATGATCGCCTGTTTCGCGTCCTCGTTCACCCGCGTCGACTCGGCGTTCCGTTCGGCGGTCACTTCGGCGAGAATGTTGAGGAGTTGTTCCCGGGCCCCCGGCGGGAGGCTGTCCAACCACTCGACCGAAGCAACCACCATGTAGTCGAGAATGCCGTGATTGGTTTCGCTCACCCCATCCTGGACCTCGAAGAACTTCTGGCCGTAGATGTTGGACCAGGTGTTCTCCTGGCCGTCGACGACACCGGTCTGCAAGGCGCCGTAGACTTCCGAGAAGGCCATCTTCTGGGGGTTGGCCCCGAGTGCCTCCATTTGAGCGACCAGGACGTCCGACGGCTGGACCCGGAACTTTAGTCCTGCCGCGTCACCGGGCTCGATCAGCGGCTTGCTCGCGGATAATTGCTTCATGCCATTGTGCCAAAAAGCGAGTCCCTGGAGACCGCGTCGGCGCATGGAGTCCTTCAGGGCCTGACCGTCCTCGGAGTGCTGGAAACGGTCTACTGCATCCACATTCTCGAAAAGGAAAGGCAGGTCGAAAAGGCGGAATCTCTTCGTGAATTTCTCGAACTTTGACAGCGACGGCGCGGCCAACTGCACGTCGCCGGCGAGCATTGCCTCGAGCACCTGGTCGTCGTTGTAGAGTTGGGAGTTCGGGAAGACCTGCATGCAGGCCACGCCGTCCATCTCGTCGTTGACCCGTTTTTCCAGCAAGGACGCAGCGAGGCCCTTGGGGTGATGGTCGGTATTCGTCACATGGGAGAATGTAATAACGATTTCGCCATCCGCGCAGTCGGCGAGAGCCGGGCTGCCGGCGACAGCGGCGGTCGCGAGCGAGATAGCGAGGCCGGTGACCAATGTGGAAAAAAGCTGCATGGGGTCTCCTTTTGGAATCGCGTACATGTCTCCGGGCGAGGCGTCGACTTGCTCAACGGAATCAGCACGATGAACGACACACCTTAATAACCGTCGCTTCCAGTGATTACCACACACCGGATTCTTTCGAATTTCTACAAAATCCTGGCTTCAAAAAACCGGTAAGGCCGCTACAATTCAAGTGCCCGGTGGCCTTGTGACAATACTCGACAAAAGGAAGGCTCCGGACAACGGGGGCAGGACGGTTGGTGATTTGGCAGCGCGAGAAATACGCCCTGGACCTTGAGTTGTGCTCCGGGTCGCGCCTGGAACGCGCCATGTCGGTACAACAGGTTGGCATGCCATACGGGACGAGTGAGGAATTCTCGACCGGTGCAATCGCTTTGGCATCCGTTCGTCCCGTGCCTCGGGTCGATTTGGTTCGGTTCCCGTGACACAGGCAGAGTCGCACGACCACCACCTGCGCGCCGATGTGATCCTCAAGGACTCCAATCTCAGCCTGTTCTTCGCCGCGTTGCTGGCGTGCGTCGGCGCCTACTTCATCTACTGGGGTCTTGGCTACACCAATTATAGCCACGAAGCGCTGTTCGTGTTCGCCGCGTTGTGCGGCATCTTCATGGCGTTCAACATCGGCGGCAACGATGTCGCCAACTCATTCGGCACGAGCGTTGGCGCCGGCACGCTGACGATCAAGCAGGCGCTGGTGGTCGCCGCCATTTTCGAAGTCAGCGGCGCGGTGATCGCCGGCGGCGCCGTAACGGACACGATCCGCAAGGGAATCATCGATCTCGCGGTGATGTCCATCGAACCGCTGCAACTGGTCGATATCATGATGTCGGCGCTGCTTGCCGCTGGGCTCTGGCTGCTCTTTGCCACCAAGATGGGTTATCCGGTTTCGACCACACACTCGATTGTCGGCGGCATCGTCGGCAGCTCGATGGCGTTGGGTGTGACCCTGAGCGGGTTCAGCGCGGCAACCGCGCTGGTGCAATGGTGGGAGATTGGCAAGATTGCCATTTCCTGGGTGCTCTCTCCTGTGCTTGGCGGACTCGCATCCTACGCACTGTTCTATTTCATCAAACACCGGATTCTCATCTACAACGAAGTCGCCGAGCAGCGGCTGAACGAGGTGAGGGCGGAGCGGAAAGAGGTAAAAGAAAAGCACAAGACAGCGTTCGAGCGGCTGACCGACATCCAGCAGGTCGCCTACGCCGCGGCAATGGTCCGGGACTCGCTCGACGACCCTGATGATCCGGAGTTCTCACCGGACGATCTCGAGACCGAATACCACAAGGACCTTCATCGCGTTCGGCAAAAGCAGGCCCAGATCCATGCCCACCGGGCGCTGGAAGACTACGTGCCGCTGGTTGCCGCCTTCGGCAGCATGATCATCACCGCGATGCTGCTCTTCAAGGGGTTGGAGAATCTCCATCTCCAGCTGGAGTCGTTTCACAATTTTCTGATCATGCTGATGGTTGGTGCCACCGTTTGGATGGCGACGTCGGTCCTGGCCAAGTCGCTGAAGGGTCAGTCTCTCAACGACTCAACTTTCATGGTCTTCAGCTGGCTGCAGGTTTTCACCGCTGCCGGTTTTGCATTCAGCCATGGGTCTAACGACATCGCGAATGCGATAGGCCCATTCGCTGCGATCCTGGATGTGCTCCGTACCGGTACGATTGGCGCCGAAGCCGCGATACCGCCGGTGGCGATGATTACCTTCGGTGTGGCATTGGTCGCTGGCCTCTGGTTCATCGGCAAGGAGGTGATCCAGACGGTCGGCCATAAGCTCACGAAGATGCACCCGGCCTCGGGATTCTCGGCTGAACTGGCCGCCGCGGCAGTGGTGATGTTGGCTTCGATTGCCGGCATCCCGGTGTCGAGCACGCACATTCTGATCGGGGCGGTTCTCGGCGTCGGCCTGGTGAATCGGCAGGCGAACTGGAGCTTGATGAAACCGATCGCACTTGCCTGGGTGATCACCGTGCCGGCCGCTGCTGCCTTGAGCGCGATCTTGTTTCTCATCTTGATGAACGTCTTCTAAACCGCCGCGTCGCAATCGCCCGCTAGCGGGCAGAAAAGGGGACGGGATGATCGAGGTCGCAGAGTTAACTGGATACCTAGCGGCTGCACTGGTCTTCACGACCTTCTACATGAAGACGATGGTCCCGCTGCGGATCCTTGGGCTCTGCAGCAATGTTGCTTTTATCACCTATGGCTTCCTCGAAGACCTGCATCCGGTCCTGATCCTCCATTCGATCCTGCTGCCGTTGAACGCCGTTCGTCTCCATCAGATGCTGCGCCTGACACGGGATGTCCGCGAGGCGGCGTTCGGCGATCTGAATATGGGATGGCTCAAGTCATACGGATCGGTTCAGCATGCGCGGGACGGTGAGGTGTTGTTCAGCAAGGGGGACGTGGCGGATTCAATGTTCGTAGTAGTATCAGGTCGTTACCGGCTGGAGAACGGCACTGAGATAACGGCGCCGCATGTCATTGGCGAGTTTGCGCTGCTGGCGCCGGATCGCCGGCGCACCCAGGCGATACGATGCGTCGCAGCTGGAACACTGCTCAGGGTCAGCTACGGGGATTTTGAGCAGCTGTTCTTCCAGAATCCGAAATTCGGTTTCTATTTCCTTCATCTGGTCACCCGACGGCTCTTCGAGAATGTCGAGCAGCTTGAAGCCGAGCGCACGCGACACCGTCCGGCGACAAATTCACCGGGCAGGTGATGCGGCAGCCATTCGGCTGACGCTAGTGCTAGTGGCTCTCGCGCGGAACGTCTGCACCGCGGCACCCGACCAGAAAATCGAGATCGGCGCCTTGATCCGCCTGCAGGACGTGATCGACATAGAGGCTCTGATAACCGCCCCGCATGGTCGGCGCCGGCGGCGACCACTCGGCGCGACGGCGTTCAAGCTCACCATCGTCGACGTCGAGGTGGAGGCGTCGAGCGGCAACATCGAGAGTGACCATGTCTCCATCCCGAACAAGCGCCAACGGGCCGCCGGTCGCAGCCTCCGGCGCCGTATGGAGGACAACGGTGCCGAAAGCGGTCCCTGACATTCGTGCGTCGGAAATTCGCACCATGTCGCGGATGCCTTGCTTCAGAAGTTTGGCGGGGAGGGGCATATTGCCGACCTCCGCCATCCCCGGATAGCCCTTGGGACCGCAGTTCTGCAGGACGAGAACCGAGTCCTTGTCGACATCGAGATCGGGATCGTCAATCCGCGCCCGGCATTCCTCGATGGAGGAGAAAACGACGGCTCGGCCGGTATGCTGGAGGAGTTCCGGTGTGGCCGCCGACGGCTTGAGCACCGCACCGGCTGGAGCGAGATTTCCTCGCAGCACCGCGATGCCACCACTTTCGATCAGCGGGCGATCAAGCGGCCGGATCACTTCGGGATTGTCGTTGATCGCATCGCGGATGTTCTCCCCTAACAGTTGGCCGGTGACGGTCAGGGCGTCGAGATCGAGAAGCTTTGCGATTTCCTTCATCACCGCCGGAATTCCTCCAGCGTAACAGAAGTCTTCCATAAGGAAGCGTCCGGACGGCATCAGATCGACAATGGTCGGGATATTGCGACCCAGGTCGTCCCAGTCGTCGAGCGTGAGGTCGACGCCAATACGGCCGGCGATGGCGATCAGGTGGATCACTGCATTGGTTGACCCACCAATGGCGCCGTTCATGCGAATGGCATTCGCGAACGCCTTCTTTGTCAGGACTCGCGAGAGGCGCAGGTCTTCGTGGACCATTTCCACCGCGCGACGTCCGCTCAGGCGAGCCAGCCGCGCCCGATTGGCATCGACGGCAGGGAAGGCCGCGTTGCCCGGGAGGGTCACACCAAGGCTTTCCGACATGGACGCCATGGTTGATGCCGTCCCCATCGTCATGCAGTGCCCGGGCGAGCGCGACATCGCTCTTTCGGCTGCCTGGAATTCTGCGGGGCTCATGACACCTCCCCGCACGTCCTCGGAGAATTTGAAGACATCCGTGCCCGATCCGATGTCGCGCCCGCGGAACTTGCCGTTCAGCATCGGACCGCCGGAAATCAGGATGGTTGGCAGGTCGCAGGATGCTGCCCCCATCAGGAGTGAGGGCGTTGTCTTGTCGCAGCCGGCCATCAAGA
>JAAEOR010000142.1 GCA_024222895.1 Hyphomicrobiales bacterium
AATCAAGGCGTCCAGACCGGGTCTTGATAATCTGACGGGCCTGCTGGAAACGGCTGAGGTCACCGTTGAAATGAGAAAGATCAAATCCACGCGGGCGCACCACGACCCGACCCGATGAGGTCCGATAATGACACGGCTACTTGACGGCAAGACCGCTCTCATAACCGGGGCTGCCGGCGGATTCGGTGCAGAATGCGCCCGGCTCTTCCACCGGAACGGCGCCAAGGTAACCATCGCTGATATCGCCACCGGAAAGGCAGGTGCCCTGGCTGAGGAGTTGGGCGATGGCGCCAAAAACTATCGTCTTGATGTCTCAGACCAGCAGAATTTCCAGGCATGCATCGATGCGACCGTGGAGGCCTTTGGTCGTTTGGATATTCTCGTCAATAACGCTGCAAAAATACTGCCCGGCCTGGCTGTCAACCAGACGGAAGAGGCCGATTTTGATGCCTTTGTCAGCATCAACCTCAAAGGCACATACAACGGGATGAAACTGGCGTATCCGCATCTCAAGAAAAGCACGGGATGCGTTCTGAATATCTCAAGTATGTCGGGGGTGGTCGGCCAGGCGAACCACGCGATCTATGCGGCCACGAAGGGCGGTATCAACGCGCTGACCAAGGCGACAGCCGTCGACTGGGGCCATGATGGCATCCGGGTCAACGCTCTGTGTCCCCTGGCGATGTGGACCGACGGTTTGCGCGCCTGGCTTGACGAGCAAGTGGATCCCCAGGCAATGGTCAGATATCTGGATAGCCTTTCCTCGCTGAACTATACGCCGGAGGCAGAAGAAGTGGCTGGTTCGGCAGTCTATCTTTGCAGCGATCTGGCCAAGTTCGTCACCGGGGTGGTTCTACCGGTTTCCGGTGGCGGCGAGGTTGGCTACAAAATCAGCGGGTGAAGGCGGGAAACACATGCAGATCGTCAGTATTGAACCATTTATCCTTCATGTTCCGATTGAGCAAAAGATAATCTCCGACTCGACCAATACGATTTCGCATTGGGGCGTTGTCGGTGCGAAAGTTGTCACTGATACCGGTTTAGAGGGTTTTGGCTATGCAGGGACCCATGCCGAGATCGTCTCCGACAAGGCGATCGTCGGCATCATCGGCGGCGCTCTTGGCCCCGAGCTGATCGGCGAGAACCCGCTCGAGGTTAACCGCCTCTGGCACAAGATGTACCACCACGCGCCGCTCCGTTGGGTCGGTCGCGCCGGCATTGTGCACCTTGCCATTGGCGCATTGGATATCGCGCTTTGGGACATCAAGGCCAAGGCCGCGGAACAACCTCTCTGGCAGCATCTCGGTGGAGCAACCTCTGACGAACTCGAGGCCTACAACACCGATGTGGGTTGGCTGTCCAATCCGACCGAGCAACTGATTGAAAATGCGAAGACCGCGATCGAGGAGGATGGATACCGTCGGCTGAAGCTCAAGGTCGGTCAGGCGGATCCGATGGCGGATGTGGCTCGCATCGAAGCCGTCCGCAAAGCCGTGGGTCCGCATATTCCGCTTGCCGTCGATGCAAACGGCAAATGGGACTTGCCGACGGCGATACGTTTCTGCCGCCAGGCCGAGGCGTTGGACATATTCTGGCTCGAGGAGCCACTTTGGTTTGACGATCTGGAAAACCATGTGCGGCTGGTCGAGGCGACCCGGATTCCCATCGCGCTGGGCGAGCAATTATACTCTGCGGAAACCTTCGCGCAGTACATGCAGCGCGGTGCGATGCATTATGCCCAGCCGGATGTAACGCGGGTCGCCGGAATCACGGAGTATCTACGGGTAGCCGATGCGGCCTACGCTCATCGGATGCCGGTTGCTGCCCATGTTGGCGACATGGGGCAGATTCATGTGCACTTGGCATTCTATCACGGCATGACGACCATGCTGGAGTACATCCCGTGGATCGCTCGCTGCTTTGAAGACCCCATCAGAGTGTCAAATGGGTTCTACCAGCGACCGCAAATACCGGGCGCCGGAACGACGCTGCTACCGACCGCCTTGGAGTCCTTTGGCGTGTCTCTGTCGTAATACCAAGGGCGCCTGATATTGACCCGTTTGATGGCCCCAATTCGTCTGCCGACAAGGCACGTCTCGAAGGGCGATACGGGGTCATCGTTCGAGAGGCGTAACGTAGCTCGGCGGGCGAATTCGGGCCACCGCAGGCCAGAGTTTCCGCGGGTTGTGGACGTCGTTGCGATCGGCTCATGGTACCAGTACCACGTCGCCGATCGCGCCTCGCCAAACCCTGCGGAAACTCCGGTCAAACGAGTCAATATCAGGCGCCCTTGGTATAATCCATTCAGCCGCAGCACACGGTCGGCACGGAAAATGGACGCCAGGACGCGTCCTGAAAAAAAGAGGAAGCGGCGTCAGCGATTGTCGCCGCCGCCGGATCCATGGGCAGATCGTCCGGTGGAAGCTCGGTGCAGCCTACTCCACTTCGACAACCACGCGATTGATCGTGCCGGTGAACCGAGACGCTGCTTCTGCGCCAATTGTCTCGACCACCGGTGTGGCAAGGTCGATTCCGACGTCGGCGGTCTCGTCGGCCGAGAAGATGATTGGCTGGGTCCGCTCGATGCGACCTTTGCCGACCACGCTATCGTTCACGTACAAAGTGCCGTTGCCGCCCTTGCCCATACCATCGCCCTCATATTCGAACTCGAAGCGGATCGTCGATTTACCCGGCTCGAGTTTTTTAGCCGATTCGACGGTGAAGCGGTTCAGGCCCAGGAAGTTGTAGTCATAGGCGGGAACGCCGTCCTTGACGTAGAGGGCCCAACCGCCGAAGCGGCCACCCTGAGCGATGATCGTGCCGTTGGCACCGTTCTCGGGCACGTCGATATCAGCGATAATCGTCTTCGACCGGTTCTTGATATTGAGGAACACATTCTCGCTCATGCCGGTCATCCCTTGACCCAAGGTGAGTGACGTTCGGCCCGCCATCAGGTCGGGGCGGCCGGCGAGAGCAGGGTTGACGCGCTCGATTACGCGGTCATCGATCGGAAGAACCTTGTTCCGTGCTGCCTCTTGCATGAATATTGTCTTGAGTTCGGCAAGCTTGTCCGGATGCTCCATGGACAAGTCGTTGGCAAGGCTGAAATCGGCGCGCGTGTCGTAGAGTTCCCAGATATCCTCCGCGAGCGGCCGTCGGGGCTTGGCTTCCCACGGCGCCTTGTGAATGGTTCGGGCGAACCAGCCATCGTGATAGATGGCGCGGTTGCCGAACATCTCGAAATATTGGGTTACGTGGCGCTCTTCCGCATCGCTGTCGTCGAAGCTGTAGAGCATGCTGACGCCATCCATTGGGTGCTGCGGCACGCCGTTAACTTCTCGCGGCTCGGGTAGGCCGGCAGCTTCCAGGATGGTCGGGGCGACATCGATCACGTGGTGGAACTGGTCACGGATTTCACCCTTGGACTCGATGCCGCCGGGCCAATGGACGGCCATGCCGACCTTTGTTCCGCCGTGATCGGATGCCACCTGCTTGGTCCACTTGTACGGGGTGTCGAAGGCAACAGCCCAGCCAGCCGCCATATGCGGGTAGGTCTCCGGGCCGCCCCACTTGTCCATGACCTTGAGCAGGTCCGGGACCGTCTCCTGGACGCCGTTGAAATAGGTCATCTCA
>JAAEOR010000143.1 GCA_024222895.1 Hyphomicrobiales bacterium
CTTTTTTCTCGCGCCAATGGTAACCCGCTGGCGCCATGCTGTCATTTGGCTATCATGCCGCAACCGAACGAAAGAGCTTCGCCCATGACCGCCATTCCCATGCCTCCTGTCGATCAGGCCGTCGTCGGCCGTCGCGACGAGATCGTCTCCGGTTTGCAGGCCATTCTTGGCGAAACCCATGTCATCAGTGCCGAGGACGAGCGGCGGGCCTATGAAACCGATGCCCTGACGGCTTACCGGTCGGTTCCGCTGGCGGTCGTCCTTCCGGGGTCGACCGGGGAGGTCTCGGCGGTTCTGCGCTTTCTCAACGAAACCGGAGCAAAAGTGGTCGCCCGTGGTGCCGGGACGTCGCTGTCCGGGGGGGCACTCCCGTCGCCCGACGCGGTGGTTGTGGGCCTTTCCCGGCTTAATCGTATCCTTGAGGTCGACTACGACAATCGGATTGCGCGGGTGGAAACCGGTGTCACCAACATCAACATCACCAACGCCGTGGCCGGGCGGGGCTTCTTCTACGCGCCGGATCCCTCCAGCCAGCTTGCCTGCACGATCGGTGGTAACATCGCCATGAATTCGGGCGGCGCTCACTGCCTCAAATACGGCGTGACCACCAACAACCTGCTTGGTGTCACGATGGTGCTGGTCGACGGGACGGTGGTCGAGCTTGGTGGCAGTGAGCTCGATGCCTCAGGCTACGATTTTCTGGGCCTGATCACCGGGTCGGAGGGGCAGCTTGGCCTGGTGACCGAGGCCACTGTCCGGATCCTGCGGGCGGCGGATGGAGCCAGGCCGCTGCTGATGGGATTCGACAGTGCCGAAGCCGCCGGCGGCTGTGTCGCGGCGATTATCGGTTCCGGCGTCGTGCCGGTGGCGATCGAGTATATGGACCGCCCGGCCATCAAGGTCTGCGAAGCGTTCGCCCACGCCGGCTATCCTCTCGACGTCGAAGCGTTGCTGATCATCGAGGTCGAGGGCATGGAGGCGGAGATTGCCGACCAGATTGCACGGATCACCGCCACGGCCGAGGCTTTCGCACCGACGACAACCAGGATTTCCAAGTCGGCGACGGAAAGCGCGGCGATCTGGAAGGGACGCAAGTCGGCGTTCGGCGCGATGGGCCGCGTTTCGGACTACATGTGCATGGATGGGGTCATTCCCACCGGGGAGCTGCCCGGGGTCCTGCGGCGGGTTGCGGAAATTGCCACCGGTCATGGCTTGGCGGTTGCCAATATTTTCCATGCCGGTGACGGCAACCTTCACCCCCTGATTCTCTATGATATGAACGATCCTGAGCAATTGGCCAAGGCGGAGCTGGCCGGCGCCGATATCCTCAAGCTCTGCGTCGAAGTGGGCGGCTGTCTCACCGGCGAGCACGGGGTCGGCATCGAGAAACGAGACCTGATGGGTGTGCAATTCGACCGGGCCGACCTGGCGCAGCAGATGCGGATCAAGAGCGCCTTCGATCCATCGTGGCGGCTTAACCCCGCCAAGGTATTCCCGCTTGACGGCCGTCCCGCGGCCGCCTGATCCGCGAGGAATGCAATTGCTCCATATCAATGGATTCGTGGCCAGAAGCCTCTATGGTGGGGGGCATGGAACGGATCAAGATCGAACAACACAGTTCCCTCGGCATGCTGTGGTTTGCAGGCTGGCTGTTCACGCTCGGGTTCCTCGACCTCAACTTCTGGCGCGGTGTGTGGGCGATTGTCGTCTGGCCATACTATCTCGGCGCCCATTTCAGCCCGCTGCTGACCTAGCCCCGGCTTTCGCCTTCGCTCCTTCCGGACGAAAAAGACCACACGGCTTGCCTCAAGGCGCTCTGCTGCCCCGGCACTGCCGATGCGCACTTCTCTTAGAATCGTGTTGCAGGACATCGGAAGAGCGCGCCAATCCTCCCCCGAGATCTCGGGGGAGGGGGACCGTCGCGAAGCGATGGTGGAGGGGGCGCTCCACTCCTGCTCTTAAGAGCTTACCGGGCAAGGCCGCCCAATCGCAGTTGTTCCCGGTTCCGGTCGCAGCGGGATGGGCGGTGGGATGACACAGTGGATAGAGCCATTCGGAGGGCGCGAGGCAGATGAGGGACTGATGCGCACACGCGGTCGCCCGTCGTCGCCCCCTCCACCATGCTGCGCATGGTCCCCCTCCCCCGAAACATCGGGGGAGGATCGCCGTTGCATCGTAACGCCGCTCCGCTCGCAGGCCTCGGCCCTTCACCAAGTGCGGCTCACCGGCTCCATCGGAAGCCGTGTTGAAACGATCTGTCTAGTCTCAATCTGCAAGGCCATGGTGCGCGGCTCGCCGACCATCGGGAGCCGGGTGTGACCGCCGTTGCGCCATCGAGCGAGTCCGAACTCGCCGCGTCGATTGCCGACGCCGCGGCGCGGTCAACGCCGTTGGCGGTGGTCGGTGGTGGCACCCACACCGGGTTGGGGCGGCCGATGCAGACGGCGTCGACCGTCTCGAGCGCCGGACTTGACGGCATTACGCTTTACGAACCCCCGGAGTTGGTGATCTCGGCCCGGTCGGGAACACCCTTGGCCGCAGTTGAGGCGGCACTTGCGGAGAAGCGTCAGCGCCTTGCGTTTGAACCCCCTGATCATCGCCTGCTTTACGGAACCAGCGGCAGCCCGACGATCGGTGCTGTTGTCGCGACCAATGCCAGCGGCCCGCGCCGCATCCAGTCGGGCGCGGCGCGCGACAGTCTGATCGGGGTACGGGCGATCAACGGCAGCGGCGAGGTGGTGAAATCGGGCGGCCGGGTGATGAAGAACGTCACCGGCTACGACGTGGCGAAGTTCCTGGCCGGGTCGCACGGCACCCTGGCGGTCCTGACCGAGGTCACCTTCAAGGTTCAGCCGGCCCCCGAGACCGAGGCAACCCTGATCATCGAGGGGATGGATGATGCCGATGCCGTTGCCGCCTTGTCGGCCGGGCTCGGCTCGCCGTTCACCGTGACGGGCGCGGCCCACCAGCCGGTGGCCGAGGGCGCGGCGGCCCGGACCATGCTTCGGATCGAGGGTTTCGAGGCGTCGGTTGCGGAGCGATCGGACAAGCTGGCCAAACTGCTGTCCGAGTTCGGCTCCGTCGGGGTTCTGGCGGACGACGAGTCCCGCGCCCGATGGCTTGCTGTCGGCGATCTCGCGTCCCTGGGTGCGCCTCCGGAGGCGGCGGTCTGGAAGGTGTCGGTCAAGCCGACCAATGGTCCAGTGGTCGCGGCAGCAGCAGGCGCCGCTCTCGATTGCCGTGTTCTTTACGACTGGGGCGGCGGTCTGGTGTGGATTGTCGTCGATGGCGGTGTTGACGATGGCGGGGCGCGCGTGATCCGGGCTGAAGCCAAGCGTCTGGGCGGGCATGCGACGCTGGTCCGTGCACCGGATGCCATGCGGCTTGCTGTCGACGTCTTCGAGCCGCCAGCGGCGGCGGTGAAGACATTGGCGCGCAAGCTCAAGGCGACGTTCGATCCGGCGGGGATTCTCAATCCCGGTCGCATGTATGCGGACATGTGACGGCGGACGATGCAGACCAATTTCACGCTCGCCCAGCTTGCCGATCCGGACACGGCGGTTTCGGAGAAGATACTGCGGACTTGCGTCCACTGCGGTTTCTGCACCGCCACCTGCCCGACCTATCTGCTGCTCGGCGACGAGCTCGATAGTCCGCGCGGCCGCATCTACCTGATCAAGGACATGCTGGAGGCGGACAATCCGGCCAACGGAGAGGTCACCCGCCATATCGACCGCTGCCTTTCCTGTCTTGCCTGTATGACCACATGTCCCTCGGGCGTCGACTACATGCATCTTGTCGATCACGCCCGGGTTCGTATCCATGAGACCTATCGGCGACCGCTGTTCGACCGTCTGATGCGCAGCACCCTGGCGGCGGTACTGCCTTATCCCGGGCGCTTCCGGGCTGCGCTTGCGGCGGCGTGGTTTGCGCGGCCCTTTGTCGGGCTGGCCGCTCGGTTGCCGGGTCTTTGGCGGCTCAGTGCGGCGCTGACTCTGGCGCCGGCGAAGCTGCCACCACGGTCCAACACGGATCGTCCCGGGGTCTTTGCGGCGGAAGGCGAGCGCCGTGGCCGCGTTGTCATTCTGCGCGGCTGCGCCCAGTCCGTTCTCGATCCGCGTATCAACGATGCCACGATCCGCTTGCTCACCCGGCAGGGCGTCGAGGTAGTGCTGGCCGCCGGCGAGGG
Source organism: Hyphomicrobiales bacterium (assembly GCA_024222895.1). Classification (GTDB taxonomy): domain Bacteria; phylum Pseudomonadota; class Alphaproteobacteria; order Rhizobiales; family Kaistiaceae; genus Bauldia. The sequence continues at coordinate 4,190 of JAAEOR010000143.1, forward strand.
ATGCTGCGGCGCGCTGGTGCACCATATGGGTCGGGCTGATGAGTCCCACGAGCAGGCCAAACGTAACATCGACGCCTGGACGTCGGTCATTGACGATGGGGGGCTGGACGCCATACTGGTCACGACGTCCGGCTGCGGCACGACCGTGAAAGATTACGGCTTCATGCTGCGCAACGACGCTGCCTATGCCGAAAAGGCCGCAAATATCTCAAGCCTTGCCCGGGATGTGTCCGAATATCTCGACACCCTCGATCTCGGCGAGCCGAAGATTGAAGCGTCGATGCGGGTCGCCTACCATGCCGCCTGTTCGCTGCAACACGGACAGCAGGTCAAGGACGCACCCAAGGCATTGCTCGCAAAGGCGGGGTTTGATGTGTCAGAGCCGGCCGAGAGTCACATCTGTTGTGGTTCGGCCGGGACGTATAACCTGCTTCAGCCGGCGATTGCGGAGCAACTCCGTGAACGCAAGGTGGGCAACATCGAGGCGGTTGCGCCAAGGGTGATTGCCGCGGGCAATATCGGCTGCATTACCCAGATCGGTTCCGGAACCGACCTGCCTGTCGTCCATACCGTCGAACTGCTTGACTGGGCCTATGGCGGGCCAAGGCCGGAGCAGCTGGTCGAGGTCGTTTGACCGCTATCCCTGCCGTTTGGCCCGGTGTAGCGCGTGAGAACGGCTACCTGTGGTAGCCTAACGGTCAAATGATCGAGGCTGGTCCGAGTTTCAAAACACGGTGATGCGCCATTGCGACGCGCACGCGCTTCGACCATCGTAATCCCTTAGGCTATTTGCGACACAACCCGGCCGTTGACGGCTCCCCTGTAGCTGAGTGAGGCGAATCCAGTGTTCTCGTCCTTTTTTCCGAAGCCCCTGTATTTCTTTCTTTCCGCGGTCGTCTGGGCTGTCGTTGCCATAGGCGCCTGGTACTTGTTCGTCGCCGACCTCGGTGCGTCCTTGAGCCTTGGTCGACTGTTCGGCTTCGGTTTCCCGGCAGCCCTGCCGGAAGGCGCCGACGAGGCGGCGCAGGCCGCCTTCGCCAGCCAGACGAGCTTCGCCGCGGACATCTGGGTCTATCAGTACATGATCGTCTGCGGTGCGATCTTCTGCGCCTACTGGTGGCGGGCCGCTCCGCACCGGTGGTTCCGCTGGTCGGTGGTTGGCTCGGCGGTGATCATTTTCGTCACCTGGTTCCAGGTACAGGTCGACGTGATGATCAACAAGTGGTTCGGCCGGTTCTACGACATGGTTCAGCAGGCGTTGGGCGAGGCGGGCTCGGTCGAGCCGTCGGCATTCTACGGGGAAATTGCCACGTTCGCCGGGATCGCAACGGTGGCGATAACAGTCGCAGTCATGACTCACTTCCTGGCCAGCCACTATGTCTTCCGCTGGCGCACGGCGATGAACGACTACTATGTCGACAACTGGTCGAGACTTCGCGGCATCGAGGGTGCCGCGCAACGTGTCCAGGAAGACACGATGCGGTTTGCCTCGATCATGGAGTCGCTGGGGATCCGGTTTATCGACTCGGTGATGACCCTGATCGCCTTCATGCCGATTCTTTGGGGATTGTCGGCCTTCGTGAAGATGCTGCCAATTGTGGGCGAGGTTCCGCAGGCGCTGGTGTTCGTCGCGATCATCTGGTCAGCCATCGGAACGGCACTTGTGGCGGTCGCCGGCGTTCGCTTGCCCGGGCTCGAATTTCGAAATCAACGGGTCGAGGCCGCCTATCGTAAGGAACTGGTCTTCGGTGAGGATCACGCTGATCGGGCAAAGCCGCCGTCCCTGTCGGAGCTCTTTACCGATGTCCGGCGTAACTATTTCCGCATCTACCTGAACTATCTCTATTTCAACGTCGTCCGCTATGCCTATCTCCAGGCCGGCGCCCTGGTCCCCTATGTCGCTCTGGCGCCGACCATCCTTGCCGGCGGCTTTACCCTCGGCGTGATGCAACAGATCATCCGCGCCTTCGGCCGGGTCGAGTCGTCATTCCAGTTCCTGGTCAATTCCTGGACGACGATCGTCGAGCTGATCTCGATCTACAAGCGTCTCAAGGCCTTCGAAGCGACCCTCGACGACGAGCCGCTGCCCGACATCGAGAAGGAGGCGCTGCCTGGAACGGCGTAGCTATCCGCGCCCGACCGCCGGCACCTGGTCCGACGCGAGGACCTCGCCGACCGCCCTGAGGATCGTGTCGGTCGGTCGCGGGCTGTCCGGGGTATCGCGCCCATTGGTGGAGGCGATCGCCACCGTGATCTCGCGCGACGGAAGATACGCCATGGCCGCGGCGTAACCCGCGAAGGATGGCGTCTGGGCGACCCAGCCATTGGTGATCAGGGCGCCCATCGCATAGAACGTGGTGTCGGTGAACGGCGGCAGCGGATCGGCTGGTGCCCCCACCTGTAACGCGTGGGACTCGGCCGACAGGAGCGTGCCTTCACCGATGGCCGCGGCCGAGACCGCCAGGTCGTCGATATCGGTGGTCATCACCGCACCGCGGGCGAGCGTCCAGGACGGATTCCAGTAGGTCGAGTCCTCGAAGAACCCGCGTTCGGCGGTAAACGCGTGGAGGACCGGCCGCTGAATGACGGCGGTTGATTCGCTGCGGGTGTTCTCAAGTCCCAGCGGTGCCAGAACGAATTCCTCGATCAGATCCTCGACCGGTTTGCCGGCCGCCCGCCGCATCACTTCGCCGAGGATGACATAGTTGGTGTGCGCGTAGGCGAAGCAGCTACCGGGATCGCAGACCATCGGCTGCGACAGCCCCATGTCGATCAGTTCGTCGGGTGTGTACTGACGAAACGGATCCTCATAGAGCGGCAGGATGTCCAGATTGACGAAGTCGGCGTAGCCGGAGGTCGACGCGATCAGCATCTCAAGGGTGATGTCTTCAGCCTTGGGGTAGTCCGGGAACCAGTTGGCGAGTGTGTCGTCGAGCTTGAGGACTCCTTGCTCCTGAAGTCGGAGCAGCACCGTCGACATGTAGGCGATCGCCACCGCGCCGTTACGGAAGTGCATGTCGGCGGTTGCCGGTACCCCGACCATCGAGTCGCCATAGGCTTCCCTGAGGATTTCATTGTCGCCAATCCGGATGTTGACGATCACCGCGGTGAGATCGTCTCGCTCCATTGCGTCCGTGACGATGGTGCGAATTTTTCCGGAAACGGCGTCGAGGCCGACGCAATCGCCGGCGATCGATACCGAATCAGCGCCGCAGTCGCCTGCCTGGGCCATTCCGGTGGAGAGTGCCAGGCCGAGGCCGGCGGCCAGAGCGAGGCTGGACAGAGCATGCAGCCAGGCTGGCTGGACCAACCGCCACATCGGAATATACGGGCGCATGGGACCTCTCGCGTTTTCTTGGCAGGCACGCAGTCATCACAACATAACGCCGCTGCTTTCGCCAATCCTGCCCGTCGTGCGGCGGATCGCCGGTTCAGCCCGGGGCCCGGCTATGCAATACAAAGCCCAAATTGATGAAACGACGGGGAAAAGGCGCATGTCTGGCAATCAAACACGGCAAACCGGGGTTCCCGGCGTTGAAATCCGGGGCAGTTGGGGCGATCGCTATGACGAGATCCTGAACGACGATACGCTTGTCTTCCTGGCTGACCTGCAGCGCAACTTCGATACCGACCGCCGCGAACTGCTGGCTCGCCGCGAGGTGCGCCAGCAGCACTATGACGACGGGGCGCTGCCTGACTTTCTCCCGGAAACCAGCTCCATGCGCGAGGACGACTGGAAGGTCTCGCCGATCCCGGCCGATCTGCTCGACCGCCGGGTCGAAATCACCGGACCGGTCGACCGCAAGATGATCATCAACGCGCTCAACTCCGGCGCCAAGGTGTTCATGGCCGACTTCGAGGATGCCTCGTCGCCGACCTGGGCGAATATGGTCGAAGGGCAGATCAATCTGAAGGATCGCTGGGATAACCGTATCGACTTCACCGACCCGAACAGCGGCAAGGACTACAAGCTGTCCGATAAGCCGGCCGTTCTGCTTGTCCGGCCGCGCGGCTGGCACTTGCCGGAGGATCATGTCATCGTCGATGGCATGCCGATGTCCGGATCGCTGTTCGATTTCGGCCTTTACTTCTATCTCAACGCCAGGAAGACATTGGCCCAGGGCAGCGGGCCGTATTTCTACCTCCCCAAGCTGGAAAGCCATCTCGAGGCGCGGCTGTGGAACGATGTCTTCGTCCATGCCGAGAAGGCGCTTGGCCTGCCCACCGACACTATCAAGGCGACGGTGCTGATCGAGACCCTGCCGGCGGCCTTCGAGATGAACGAGATCATCTACGAACTGCGCCATCACATGGCCGGGTTGAACTGCGGCCGCTGGGACTACATTTTCTCCTTCATCAAGACGCTCAGAAAGAACCGCGACTACCTGCTGCCCGACCGCAGCCAGGTGGTGATGGGCAAGGCCTTCCTCGATGCGTATTCCGAGCTGCTGATCAAGACCTGCCACCGCCGCGGCTGCTTCGCCATGGGCGGGATGGCCGCTCAGATTCCCGATCGCCGCAACCCGGAGGTCAACGAGGCGGCCTTCGCCAAGGTCCGCGCCGACAAGGAGCGCGAAGCCAAAAACGGCCACGACGGCACCTGGGTGGCACACCCGGATCTGGTGCCGGTCGCGATGGAAGTCTTCGATAAATACATGCCCGGACCCAACCAGCTCGACAAACTGCGTGAGGACGTCCATTTCGGTCAGGCCGACATGCTCAAGGTCCATGAAGGAACCCGGACCGTTCAGGGCATGCGCGACAACATTCGGGTCGGTGTTCAGTATATCGAGGCCTGGCTGCGCGGGCGCGGCGCCGTGCCGCTCTATAACCTGATGGAAGATGCGGCGACCGCCGAGATCAGCCGCTCCCAGATCTGGCAGCAACTCCACTTCCAGGCGGTGTTCGACGACGGCGAGAGCGCAACCCGAGACCTGTTCGAGACGTGCTTGACCGAAGAGATGGAGCGGGTGAAGCAGGAAATCGGCCCGGACAACTATGCTGCCGGACGCTTTCCGGAGGCGATTGCGTTGTTCCGCGATTTGTCGACCGCCGACAATCTGGATCCGTTCCTCACCCTGTCAGCTTACAAGCTGATCGAGTAGGGAGGCGTTCCCGCCTACCACACCCGGCCGCGATAGCTTAGTTTCATCAACACCATGATGGCGATCGGCACGGCGAGGAAGGCGGCAAAGCGCAGGGGCTGGAAGGTGTAGTCGGCCGTTCCGCCGTAGAAGCGCTCTGCGACCATGAACGGCAGGAACGCCTGCGGCATGCCGATGATCCAGTACCTGACGAGCCGGCCGCCGCGCAGCGGCTCGATCTGGCCGGCCGTCAGCACGTGCCAGTAGGACAGTTCACCCCAGACGCCGCGCATCAGCCAGGCGAACGCTGCCAGACGGGCCGCATCGGGGAGGGGCTCGCCCCGCCAGATCGACAGGAACCCGAAGACGATCAGGACCTCCAGCGCCAGAACGATTGTTCCGTTGCCGACGGCCAGGCCATGGTTCCAGGCCGCGATCCGGTCGGCCGGGCCGTCCACCGGTGGATCGGCGCGCATGTTCGGATCGTTGCGGGCGTGGACCGTATGATAGAGCCGTTCGAACGGATTGGATGAATCGGCGCGCAGGCGTTTGCCGGTGATCAGCCCCGCCGCCCAGTTGAGAAGAAGGTCGGAGCCGATGCCGGTATAGAGGACGCCGGCGAGCAGAATCCAATCATAGATTGTCATCTGATCCATCTCGATGTTTGGCCATCAACTGCTCGTCCCCCCACGTTCTTGCCACCGGCCAGCGGAATGGCGCTTGCTTCGGCCAATCGCCGACATTCATCGATCGGACAATCGACGGGCAGCGGTTCTTCCAGCCGTACCAGCTGCTTTGGCCCCAGTGCTCCGGCCCCAGTGCTTCGGCCAAGTTGAGCGCTTCGTCCGAACAGGAGATATCGATACGGAACACGACGGGCATGGACAATGTCGGGACGGGGGTGGTTCACTTGGACCCTCGCACTGTGGCCGATAGCCGGCACTGTCGCAATGTCCATCGCCAGCCTCCATCCTCCAGCACCAATTCACTGAGAGCTCCATGACCGACCGGACCCGGCCCAACCTCCTGTTCATTTTCTCCGACCAGCATGCCCAGCGTGTGACCGGCTGCTACGGCGACACCGATGTGGTAACGCCGGCGCTCGATCGGCTGTCTGCGCGCGGCGTCACCGCGACCAGCGCCTATTGTCCCTCACCCATCTGTGTGCCGAGCCGCATGTCGATGCTGACCGCCTGCCATCCGCACCGGCAGGACGTGTGGACCAATGACGACGTGCTGGCCTCAGGCCGTCCCACCTGGTTGCATGCGCTGGGTGCCGCGGGCTACCGCCCCAAACTGATCGGCCGCCTGCACGCCATGGGCCCCGACCAACTCCATGGCTACGCAGAGCGCGAGGTTGGCGACCACAGTCCCAATTGGCCTGGCGTTCCGCGCCACAGCATGGGCATTCTGGAAAAGACCAACGATCCCAACCTGGAAAGCCTGGCCAGGTCCGGCGGTGGCCAGAGCGCCTATGCGCTAAAAGACCACGACGTGACCGAAGCCACGCGAGCCGAAATCGACCGTCTTTCGGCCATCGACCCGGAGAGCCGCGAGCCGTTTTGCCTCACCGTCGGTCTGATGCTTCCCCACGCGCCCTATGTGGCCCGCCCCGACCGCGTGGCCCACTACCGGGAGACCCTGCCGCCTCCTCGCCTCGAAGCCGACCGATCCGACACCGCGCATCCGTGGATCACCTGGTGGCAGGAGAATCGCGCGCTTGAAAACGTCGATCCCGATGACATCGCCAGGGCGCGTGCGGCCTATTGGGCGCTGGTGGAAGAGATGGACGAAATGATCGGCCGAATTCTAGACCGTCTCGAGGAGACCGGGCTCAGCGAGAACACGCTCGTGGTTTACGCCTCCGACCATGGCGACCATGTGGGCGAGCGCGGCCTCTGGTGGAAGCACACCTTCTACGATGAGTCCACCAGGGTGCCCGTCGTTCTTTCATGGCCCGGCCGCCTGCCACAGGGGGTGACATTCGACCGGGTCGTCAGCCTCATGGACCTGTCGCAGACCATGGTGGAGGCGCTCGGCGGCGAGCAACTGCCCCATGCGGATGGACGGAGCTTCTGGCGCCACCTCACCGACAGGCACGCTCCATGGACAGACGAGGTGTTCGCCGAATATTGCACCGACGCCATTCCCGACTGGACCGGCGGCGATGCGGTGCGCCAGCGCATGGTCCGCCAGGGCGATTGGAAGCTGAACTACTATTGGGGCCACCGCCCGCAGCTCTTCAATCTGCGCGACGACCCGGACGAGACCAACGATCTCGCCACCGACCCGGCATACGCCGAAACCGTGGAAGGGCTGAAAGCGCGTGTGCTTGATGGCTGGAATCCGGACGAGATCGATCGCCGGATGCGGATTGCCCGCCAACGCAAGGACGTGCTGGGCGCCTGGGCGCGCAACGTACTGCCCGACAACAGCTACATCTGGCAACTTTCGGCCGAAATGAACCGCCTCGACGAGACTTGATCGGAACGCCCCTACTCGATCGAGGTATCCACTTTTTCCGCCATCGCCTTGGCGGCTTTCCTGGCGCGACGGTCCCGCCAGAACGGCCATACCAGCAGACCAATGGCGATCAGCGTGAAGATCAGCGGCAGAGGCCGGGTAACGATCGGTGACGGATCGCCCGCCGTCATCATCAGGCCGCTGCGAAGCTTTTCTTCCGCCAGCGGCGCCAGCACGAAACCAATGACGAAGGGCCCGAGCGGGAACTTGCCGCGTTCCAGCAGGAATCCGATCACGCCGAAGCCGAGCATCACCCACACATCGAACATGGTGTTGTTGAGGGCGAAGCTGCCGACCACGCAGAAGACCATCACCACCGGCAGCACATAGGTACGCGGGATGTACATCAGCCGCGCGATGAAGCCGACCGAGCCGGTCATCATGGCGAACATGAGGATATTTGCCAGCAGATAGGCCGCCATCATCCCCCAGACGATGTCGGCATTGGTGAGGAACAGCGTCGGGCCGGGCTGGATGGAGTGGATCATCAGCGCGCCGATCAGGATGGCATCGATGACACTGCCGGGAATGCCCATGGCGATCAGCGGAATCAACGCGCCGCCGACGGTGGCGTTATTGGCCGCCTCCGACGCCACGATGCCCTCTTCCGATCCGGTCCCGAACTTCTCCGGCTCCTTGGAGACATTCTTGGCCGTGGTGTAGGCGACAATCGACCCGATGGACGCACCGATGCCCGGCAGGATGCCGATCCAGGTGCCGATCACCGACGAGCGCACCATGTTGACCGAGTGGCGCATGATTTCTCGCGGCCTCATGACGATGCCCTTGCGGGACATCTCCACTCTTTGCGGTCGTAGTCGCATCTGCAGCGCATCCGCGATGATCTGGCTGACGGCAAAGGTGCCAATCAGCACCGGGAGAAGCTGCAACCCGCCGTTCAGCATGTACCAGTCGAAGGTGAGCCGCGGCATGCCGGACGCCGGATCGACGCCGGGCATCGATACCAGCATGCCCAACAGGCCGGCGATCAGCCCCTTGACGATGGTGCCCTCGCTGACCGAGGCGATCAGCACCATCGCCATCATGATGAGCGTGAAGTACTCGAACGGCCCGAAACGCGTGGCCAGGATCGACAGCGGTTTCGTCAGCAGAATCAGAGCCACGAAGGAAATCAGACCGCCCACGAAGGACGCGGTGATGCCGAGACCGAGCGCCCTGCCGGGCCGGCCGGAACGCGCCATGGGATAGCCGTCGAAGGTGGTCATTACCGCTGCCGGCGTACCGGGCATGCGCAGGAGTGTTGCGGTGATCAGACCTCCGGAAATCGCGCCCACATACATGGCCACCAATAGCACCACCGCATCGAAGGGCTGCATGTAGAAGGTCAGCGGTAGGGTCAGCGCGATCAGCATGGCACCGGTCAGGCCGGGAATCGCACCGACGAAGATGCCCATGGCCGTGCCGATGACCAGGAACAGGAACGGCCAGGGCTGGAAGATCGATCCGGCGGCTTCGAAGAAGGGCATGACGTGTCTTCCTAGCTTGCCGGAAGATCGACGACGAAGACCTGCGTGAACAGGTACTGGATGCCGTAGCCAAAGACGAGGCCGACAACAGCGGCACCGATCATCGCCTTCGGGCGGAAGCGCTCGAGCGCCGAGATGATGCCGAACAGATAGATCGCGGTTAGCGTACCGAAGCCCACCCAGCGGTACTGTAGGAAGACGACGTAGAGAAGCGTCCCCGCCGCCAGCAGCAGCGCCGAAACGCGATCGTCGGGCGCCTCATCCTGCTCGGCTTCAGCGGCTTCCGCCCGGCCGCGAATGGCCGACACGATGACGATCACGCATAACAGGATGATCAGTCCGGCCGTCGCCTGGGGCACTGGTGCGGACCCTAGCGGCTCGAAGCTCCCCGGTGGCAGCCCAAGGCTCTCGTAGATGAAGATCGCACAGACCAGAATCATGAAGAGACTGGCACCGATCTCGAACTGGCGAACGCGGCTCATGGTAATGCGGTTCTTGTGTCCGAATGGAATCGCCGGCGCGAAGCCCTCAGGGCAACCGCGCCGACGGTCGTCTCGACAGTGCCCGGACTACTTCTGGGCCGCAAGCTTGGCGACCGGCTCAATCGCCGTCCAGGTGTTGTTGAGATCGTCCATCAGCTCATCCCCGGCCAGGAAAACCGGTGTGAAGTAGCGCTCTTCGTTAAACGACTTCACCACGTCGGTCTCCATCGACTTGCCAAGCGCTTCTGCGAAGCCGTCAATGGCCTCTTGCGGCGTGCCCTTCGGCGCAAACCACCAGCTCTTGATACAGAACTCCATGTCGTAGCCCGCTTCCTTCATGGTCGGCAGGTCAGGCAGGGCCGGCAGGCGCTCCGCACCGGTATAGGCCAGGGCCTTGATCTGCGATTCCGGATTGTCGGATCCGTCCGGCAGCAGCGTGAACTTCACAACCTCGGCGCCCGACAGCACAGTGGTGTCGGTCTGCGCACCGGTCAGGGCTGTGAAGTTGGCCGTACCGCCGCCGATCTGCACGAATCGGAACTTCGTGCCCGGGTTCGCCTGCTCCATCATGATGCCGGCCATGTGGTTGATCGCCCCAAGATTGGCGCCGAAGATCAACGTATCGGGCTCCTCCTTGGCTTTCTCGAGCAGTTCCTGCACCGTGTTGATGCCGGAATCCTTGCGCACCATCGGCAACACACAGAACTCACCGGTGGCAGCCACCGGTTCGAAATCGCGCCAGCCGAAATCCATGGCGCCGGAACCCTCGCCACCCATCAGTGCGATGTGCACAAGCAGGAAAGTGTAGCCGTCCGCCTCCGCTTCCATCACCTGGCGCGAACCGATCGAGTAGTGCCCGCCGACATTGAGCACAGTGATGGGTTGCGACAGAATTTCACCTTCCTTGATGGCCTGCTGATAGATCCGGCCGGTCTGGTCCGAAGTGCCTCCGGCCTTGAACGGTACAACGACCTTGATCGGCTTCTCCGGCCACTCGGCCATAGCCTGGCCGGTAACGGCAATCATGGCCGCAGCGGCCAAAGCAACAACGCGTTTCATGTATTCCTCCCTTTCAGTAAACAGCGGGCGCGACTGGCCCGCTTGAATTCGCCCAACGCGTTCAGCAGTCGACAATGCGACTATTGTTGACGTTACGACGCATGATGGAATCTATAAGCTAGCCACCTGGGGCTGGCGGGTCAAAGGCGGGGGGGAATCCGACATGGAATCGACAACGGAAGGCACACGGCCCAACATTCTGGTCATCACCGCGGACCAGTGGCCGGGACCGCTCATGGGCGTTGCCGGCCATCTGGCGATCGAGACGCCGACCCTGGACCAACTCGCCGCCAATGGCCGCTTCTACCCCAACGCCTATACCGAATGCCCGATCTGCATTCCGGCGCGCCGCTCGCTGATGACCGGTACGTCGCCGGAAGCCCATGGCGACCGGATCTTCCAGCCGGCGCTCGCAATGCCCAACCTCCCCACCATGGCGCAGACATTTCGCGATGCCGGTTATCAGGCGACCGCCGTGGGCAAGCTCCATGTCTATCCACAGCGCAACCGGATCGGCTTCGACGAGGTCATCCTGTCGGAAGAAGGGCGCGGACATCTGGGCGGGCCCGATGACTACGACATCTTTCTGACCGATCAGGGCTATCCGGGCCGTGGCTACCTCCACGGCATGTCCAACAACGAATACGGCTGGCGCCCATGGCACCTGCCGGAGCACTGCCACGCTACGAATTGGGCAAGTGAGCAGATGGCGCGCACCATCAAACGGCGCGACCCGACGCGACCCGCATTCTGGCACCTGTCCTACATATATCCGCATCCGCCGATCGTCCCGTTGCAGTCCTATTTCGACCGCTATGCGCGGCGCACCGTCGACGCGCCGGTGAGCGGTAACTGGGCCGACGAGACCGAAACCCTGCCGCCGGCACTGCAGACGGTGCGGAACTTCTGGGCAAATCTTTCCGACGAACAGCTGATGGATGTTCGCCGTGCCTTCTATGCCCAGTGCACCCATATCGACCACCAGCTTCGTGTCGTGCTCGGTACGCTACGCGAGGAAGGCCTGGCTAACGATACGATCATCCTGTTCACCAGCGATCATGGCGATCTCCTCGGTGATCACGGCCTCTATGCCAAGCGCTACATGTATGAGTGGTCGGCGCGGGTGCCGATGATTCTGGTAGGGACCGCCGGCGACGAATGCGTCGGCCACCATATCGTCGACGACCGGCTGGTCGGTCTGCAGGACGTAATGCCGACCCTGCTCGATCTCGCCGGCATCGACGCTCCGCCGACCTGTACCGGCCAGTCGATGATCGGCGAAAGACAGCGCGACGTCATGTTCTGCGAGGCGCTGGACGGCGTGAAGGCGACGCGCATGGTCACCGACGGGCGCTACAAGCTGATCTGGTATCCGTGCGGCAACCACGTCCAGCTTTTCGATCTGGACGAAGACCCGCGCGAGATCATCAATCTCGCCGACGAGCCAGCCCACACCGACATCCGGTTGCGTCTTGAGGCGGCCATGATTTCCCATCTCCATGGCGGCGACGAGGCGTGGGTGGCTGATGGCAGGCTGACCGGCTTCCCGTCACAGGAGGTGTCGCAAGTCCCGAATCGTGACCTTTCCGGCCAGCGAGGCGTGCATTACCCGGCCCCTCCGATCACCGACCCGTCCCATATCGTCGGGACGCCCTGACCTCCCCCCCTTTCGGGAACCCATGCAATGGACCATCCGACGACCCTCGGCGTCACCGTCAATGCGGAGTTTGTGCAGGTTGAAGGCGTGGACGCGGTGCTGGCCAACGTTTCCGGGCGGTTGAACGCGCGCACGGTGACGACGGTTCCGGCGGTCATGGAACCCGCCGACGATGACGGCGGCGGGCGCGAACCGCCGCTCGATGCCGGCCTCGGCAAGGACCGGTTACTCGACCGCGAGCTCTGGGGGCACCGTTGGCTCTATGTAAAATCCGGCCCGAGCTTCGAACCGAACCGTGAACTCTACGCAGGTCTCGCCTTCCAACCGCCGGAGCCGGACGCCCTGACCGATCGGGAAGGCCCCAAGGTTGCTGCTTTCCTGGCCGGCCTCAAGCAGCAGGGTATCGAGACCCAGCTCCAGATCATGGCCGCGGCGCCACCCTGCTACCGGGTGCAATCGACCGGCAAGATCACGGATGCCGATCCGCTGACACCGACCGGCGAAACTGTTCCGAACCGCGTGGACGCCAACCTGTCGCTGGCGCATCCGGAGCTCCGCGCCTATCTCTCGGCCCTTATTACCGACCTTGTCGCCAACTACCCCGAAATGGACGTGCTGCGGTTCGACTGGCCGGAATATCCGCCTTACCACCCGGACAGCCTTGCCTTCGACTTCAGCGAGCACGCCGTACGTTTGGGCGAAGCGCTGGGGCTCGACGCCCTCGGCCTGAAGAGCCGGCTTGCCGGATTCGGCCCCGGACTGAAGGCGCTGTTGGCCGCCGACATATCCGTGCAATTGGAGAATTCAGACAGCCTGAAGACTATCACCCCCTTGCTCGCGGAACTCCTGGACTACCGCCGAGCGCTCGTCGTCGATTTTGCCGAATTCCTGGCTCGTGAAGTTCACCAGGCCTCGAACGACCGGGTGCGCTGTTTCCTCCAGTGCTTCCCGCCGCCGTTCAACCTGCTTTCGGGCTTCGACATCGCTGCCATCGATCCGCTGGTCTCCGACATTGGCGTCAAGCTCTACACCATGCACTGGCCGATGATCGAAAGGGCCTATGTGGAGCGCCTGATCGAATTCGCCGGTGGCGACGCGGACCATCGCTTGAGGCAGGTTCGCTCGCTTCTCAGGACCGCGCACGCCGACCCGGGCACTTTCAGCGAGGTGGCCTATCCGCGCCCTCACGAACCGCATCCCGCGCCCGACGACATTCTCGAGGAAAAGCTTCGGACCGCCGCTACGAGCATATCCCATGCGCGGATGTGGGGCCTTACCCACAGCTACGGTCCCGTCGGCGATGTCGTGAGGCGCTTCCGTGCCGTCCACCGGGCCGCATGCGGCCGCGTCCATATCAACCGCTACGGCTATCTGAGCGACGAGAAGATCGCGGCGATTGAGGGCGTTATCTGAACCGACGGA
>JAAEOR010000144.1 GCA_024222895.1 Hyphomicrobiales bacterium
CACGATCTCATCGGGTTCGACACCGATGGATCGCAGGTCGAAAACGCCCTGTGGCGCATCATCCAGACCCGCCCGTTTCAACGGCTTCGACGTATCAAGCAGCTTGGCTTTTCGGACATTGTCTATCCGGGCGCGACGCATTCGCGGCTGATTCACAGTGTCGGAGTGTTTCACACGGCCCGACGGTTGGTGAACGTCATCGACCAGGATCGCGCGGCGGATGCCCGTGGGGATCAGGCGCTCGCTGCCGCCTTGGTGCATGACCTTGGGCATGGGCCCTTCAGCCACGCTTTCGAGGGGATCGGCGAACGCTTCGGTCTCAGAATGTCAAACCATGCGACGGTCAGCGATCGCCTCATCCGTGACGGTGAGGTATCCGAGATCCTCCGCGAGATGGGCAGCGGCTTTGCGGATGATGTAGCGGACATGGTGAGCGGCGGCGGGGCGCCGACGATCTATTCTGCCATCGTCTCGAGCCAGTTCGACGCCGACCGGCTTGATTACATGCGTCGCGATCGCCTCATGACCGGAAGCCAGCACGCTGGCATCGACTTTGCGTGGCTGATGGAGAACCTTGAAGTGGGTGAAGTGCGGCACGGTGTCGACGAGACGGAGCTCGTGCCGGTGCAGACCTTCGTTCTCGGGCGTAAGGCGATTTTCGCGGCGGAGGCCTATGTTCTGGGTCTCTTCCAGCTTTACCCGACGGTCTATTTTCACAAGGCGACCCGCGGCGCGGAGAAGATCTTCACCGAGCTGATTTCGCGGGTGATCACGCTTGTCCGGGAAGACTCGATTGGGAAGACGGGATTGCCCAGGACCCATCCGCTGGTCAAGTTCACTCAGGCGCCCGATGATATCGAGTCCGTGCTCGCGCTCGACGACACCGTCATATGGGGTGGCCTCTCCTTTATGGCAGATGGCGGCGACGGGTGTATTGGCGCGCTGGCGGAGCGCCTGCGGGACCGCAAACTCTACAAGTGCATGGACGTGCGGGCGAAGGTCGCCCATGACAAGGGCGCCGCCGCCGCCGCATCTGCAGAGGCCGACGCGGTATGCGCCCGCATTCGCGATCAGGTCGGCGACTGGGTGAGGGACTGGTCGGAGAAAGACCCCGACGCACCTCCAAGGATACTCGTCGACCAGGTTGAGCGGTCTCCCTACAAGGCGCTGGCCGAAGACATCAAGGGGCCGCTCAATCAGATCAGTATCCGTACGGAAGGCGGTCATCTGGTCGACTTGTCGAGGCAGTCGCGTGTGGTCGCGGCGCTCAAGACCTTTAAGGCGTTGCGCGTCTATCACGCGGACGGTGACGAGGAAGCGAAGGACAGGGTCACTGAAATCATCAACGCGGAGATATCAAGATGGCCGGTTTAGAGTCTGCGAATGAAGTCGCCGCAATCGTTCGGGATGCTGGTGGCAGTGTTGTCGGGCGCACGAGGCTCCAGAAAATCGGCTTCTTTTTCGAAGCAGCCGGTGTCGGTTCAGGTTTCCCCTTCCAGTACAGACATTACGGACCGTTTTCGGAGCGGCTTGCCGACGCGTCACAGCACGCGGCTGCTCTGGGCCTGATTACCGAGGAGGAATCGGTCGCGAATTGGGGCGGCCGCTACTCGACCTTTGTCACGCAGATATCCGCCGATCCCGGCGCCGATCCCGTTCGCATTGGCCTTGCCCAGGAAATGGTCAACGCCGACGCGGTAGAGCTTGAGCTGGCTGCCACTGCTGCATTTCTGGCTTCCGAGAACTTTGCCGATCCGTGGGACGAGACGGCACGACGCAAGCCGGTCAAAGCCGAGGCTGGACGCCTGCAGCGAGCAAGACGGCTCTACCGGCGGCTTCTGCAAATAGAGACACCGCGTCCGCTTCCGGCGATTTGACGACTATTCATCTGCCGATGACATTTCCTCATTCCACACCATCCGCTTGAGGTTGTGGCCTATCGGCCGTAATGTCTCCGAAGGTCAACGCTGACAACGGGAGGGCAGAGCTGAACATGCGTATCGTCCGCTTACTTCAGCATGGTCCCCGTCAGGCCCTGCAGATTCGTTTGCAGGGCTGATCAAGGGCCTCAATTTCCTAGCCCCTCGGTCTGCCCCTATCGGCCGCGCCTGACGCGCGGTCACCAGCACATCCGTGCATCAGACCAGAGATCAGCATGACCCTCATCAATATCCACGACCTTGGCGTCACTCTTGGTGCGCCACTCTTCACCGGCCTGAACCTGACAGTGTCCAAGGGTGACCGGTTGGGCCTGGTTGCCGCCAACGGCACCGGCAAGACGACCCTGCTCGCGTGCATCGCCGGAACGTTTGAACCAACCACGGGCGACGTGACCATTGGGCGTGGTCTGCGGATTGGCGCCGTACACCAGGACGCCCCTGCCGACCGTATGAAGGAAGCGCTCTACGACTTTGTCCTCGCGGCGCTGCCGCTCGAGCAGAGGGAGTACGAAAGCTGGCGGGTCGACGTGGTGCTGAACGATCTGAAGGTCCCGCCGGATCTGCATGGCAAGCCTATGGCGGAACTGTCGATCGGCTGGCAGCGCCAGGCGATGCTGGCGGCCGTTTGGGTGATCGAGCCGGGCGTTCTGTTGCTCGACGAACCGACCAACCATCTGGACCTGGCCCGGATCGGCATGCTTCAGGGCTGGCTGTCTGCTTTGCCCCGCGACACGCCGGTGATCATCACCAGTCACGATCGTGCATTCCTGGACGAGACCACCAATCGCACGCTGTTTCTGCGCTCGGAAACCTCGCGAGACTTCGCGCTGCCATACACCCGGGCGCGCGATTCCCTGGACGAGGCGGACGCGGCTGACGATCGGCGGTTCACCAACGAGATGCGGCAGGCACGGCAGTTGCGCCGGCAGGCGGCGAAACTGAAGAACATCGGCGTCAACTCGGGCTCCGACCTGCTGATCACCAAGACCAAACAGCTGAGCGACCGGGCCGAGAAGATGGAGGCGGCGGCGCGGCCGGCCTACAAGGAGCGCGGCGCCGGGGACATCCGGCTGGGAAACAGTGGCACCCACGCCAAGGCGCTGGTGACGCTGGATGACGTGATGGTCGGCACGCCGGACGGACGGGCGCTCTATCGCACCGGGCAGAAGTGGATCAGTCGGGGCGACCGCATCGTTGTGCTGGGCCAGAATGGCGTCGGCAAGTCACAATTGGTGCGGATGGTGCACGGCGCCCTGGCCGGCGCTGAGAGCCCGATCAGATCCGCGCCGTCGGTAGTCCTGGGATACAGCGATCAGGCGCTCGCCCAGATCGATCCGACCCGGACACCGATGCAGCTGATCACCCATCGCTTCGACGTCGGGGATCAGCGGGCGCGTGGGTTGCTGGCAGGTGCGGGCCTGTCGATCGCGATGCAAGATGGCAAGGCGGCCAGGCTGTCCGGCGGGCAAACGGCGCGGCTGGCGATGCTGGTGCTGAGACTCACTCATCCGAACTTCTACCTGCTCGACGAGCCAACCAACCATCTCGACATCGATGGGCAGGAGGCGCTGGAGGAAGAGCTGGTGGCCCATGGCGCTTCATGCCTGCTGGTCAGCCATGACCGCAGCTTTGTGCGGGCGGTGGGCAATCGGTTCTGGCTGGTGTCCAGCAAGAAGCTGGTCGAGATAGACGATCCGGAGCCCTTCTTCGCCGAGGAGCTGACGCGGGTGTAGGTGCGAGCAGCGCCACTTTACGCTCCACGCGATTCGGAGCCTCACCCCAAAATCGTTGCTGGTTGGACGGAGCATTGAGCGTTGCTCGTTTGTCGCGATTCGAAACGTCGTTGACGAAAAACAGAGAACGATGCATTCTAGGGTTGAAAGATCCCTCTTTGTTGGTGTAAGTACTATTTAAGCGCGAGTAGTGTGAGAGTGCCAGCTGGCAAGGATGTGTTGACCAAACGGGGTTGGCTTGGCGACTGGCGACCGGCAGCGATGACATCCGAAGGGAAAGCGGAGGCAATCATGAGTGAACAGGGCCAAATCGACGACCTGATTAACAGCGTTTTGGCAGACCGAGAGCGCGAGTTCTTTCTGACGCCGGCACAGCAGGTCAAGTTCGCTGACGCCCTGGCGCGTAAGCACAACCTGCCAATTCTTGGCGAACGGGGGGAGCTCCGCGTCTATCTCAAGATCGTCCAGGCGATCGACCGGACGATCTACGAGAAGAACCCGCGCGAGATCCTGGACGTCGTCAATGATCCCAATACATCGGTTTCCGATGAAGTACGCGATGCGCTGAGCGAGAATATCGCCGATTTGCTGGCGGTTACGCTGAGACTCCCGTTCCTCCCCCGGCGACTGAAACGGGCAGTGATCGAAACGGCGGTGAACGCGATCCTCCGGGCGCTTGGAACTGGCAGGCGGCTTGATGACATTCTCGATGAGGTCCTGGCCGGAGGTGACTTTCCTGAATGATCGGGAGGCGGTGCTCGGCTGGCGTTAGTCGGCGCCACGGCCTTGCGAGGCGGTCAGGGTTGAATCAGACGTTCCAGTACCGCCTTGGCCAGCGCCTCTTCGCGCGTCGCCGCCCTGAGCTTTCGACGCGCGCCTTTGAAGTGCAGATCGACTGTGACTTCGGCAATTTCCGAGTCGCTCGGCGATGGCCGCCGTGCGCAGGCCCTGTCCCCGCCACAAAAGGCACTCCCGCTCGCGCGGCGTCAGGGATCGGAATCCGGGTGGTAATGATTCAGCCGGTCGCGATAGTTTCTCGGCGTGCTCATGGATATAGAAACCCGCCAGTCTGAGATCCTTGCCAACCTCCGTAAATAATTTCTCGAAATCCCGGCGTGCCAAGGTACTGCCAAAGTTCCATCCGCCAACGCTTGTGCCACCAAGCAAGCGAACCGGCGATACGACAGCTAACGGCGGGACGATGAAGATGCAGTGTGGACCCGGCGCCGGCCTGCAAGTATAGGCACTGGGCCACCCGAAAGGCACGAAGGTTGAAAGCCAACGACTGGCGATCCGATTCCATGCGAGCGGATCGCCCTCTCGTGGTCCGCTCCGATATCGCTTGACCTTCGGCAGGGACATTCCGGCCAGACCGGCTATAACCGACATGGCTCAATCGCGCGCCCCTGTCTGCAACCAGAAAACAGAGCATCCCATGGTCGATACGATCCGGATCATCAGCGGCTCGGCCCATCCGGCCTTTGCCGAACAGGTGTGCCGACACATTGGCGTCGAACCATGCAAGACCCGGGTGGTTCAGTTCTCCAACGAGAACATCCTCGTCCAGATCGAGGAAAATGTTCGCGAGACCGATGCCTTCGTCATCCAGCCTTCGTGTTCGCCGGTCTCGGACGGGATTCTCGAACTGCTGATCACCATCGATGCCCTCAAGCATGCCTCGGCCCGGCGGGTGACTGCGGTGCTGCCGTATTTTCCCTATGCCCGCTCGGACAAGAAGGATCAGCCGCGGGTCTCGATCACCGCCCGGCTGATGGCCGACCTGCTCGAGGTGGCCGGCGCCGACAGGGTGCTGACAATGGACCTGCACGCGCCGCAAGTGCAGGGCTTTTTCCGCGTTCCCGCCGATCAGCTGCAGGCGGCCCCGATCCTTTGCGATCACCTGCGCACCAGCCGCGACCTTGCCGATACCATCCTGGTAGCCGGCGACGTCGGTGAAGCCAAGGAAGTCGGCGGCTATGCCAACCGGCTCGGCCTGCCGATCGCGATTGTCGACAAGCGCCGCGACGGCGACGACGAGAAGCCGCGCGCCGTTGCCCTGATCGGCGACGTGGTCGGCAAGCGGGCGCTGATCATCGATGACGAGATCGCCAGCGGCGGCACACTGATGGAGGCGACAGCGTTTCTGCTCGACCGCGGCGCAGCCTCTGTGGAAGCGGCCGCCGTCCATCCGGTGCTCTCCGGTCATGCGGTCGACCGGATCGCCGCCTCGCCGCTGACGTCGCTGGTGGTAACCGACTCGATCCCGCTCGGCCCCGACAAGCAGATCGACAAGATCGAGGTCTGCTCGGTGACCCGGCTGTTCGCCGATGCGATCCTTGCGATCCACACCGGATCGAGCATCTCCCGGCTGTTCCGGTAGAGCGTGCTGAGGGAGAGCTCAATGACGTTGTGACTGTCGACTCGCACGGATCCAGACGAAACGCGCCGATGTGGTCTGTGTCGCCGTCGTGCGTCTTGCCGATTGAGCTATGGTCGTTCATCGCACTGCTTGACGCTCCTCCTCCGTCCCGAGACCATCCCGCGGTCGGGCTGTCACAGTGGGTGGCGTCGGGAGAGCGACATGAACGATCGACCTTATTGGACAGTCGCGGCGCGCACGGCCGGGTCGGCAATGCGGACTGCGTGGCGGTCGATGCTGCCGGGGTCACGGATTTCGCGGTGGGGTGGCTCGAGGACTACGTGGCTGGCAGGTCGGATTGACGATGTGGTTTATTTCCGCAAGCCCTTCCGCTCACCTTTGCTGCCCGAGCGTCTTGGCCGCCTTCCGCGACCTGCGACGCCAAAGGGCTGATCCCTCTCCCGGACCAGACCGGGAGAGGGAGGTGCCGTGCAATGCAGGGACACTTAGAATCTGCCGTCGGCATTGGCGGCCTGATCGTCGGGCAGGATCGGCGCGATCACGTCCCAATGCTCGACGATCTTTCCGTCTTCGACCCGAAACAGGTCGTAGAAGGCGGTCGGCTGATCGCCGAGCGATCCCTCCGACAGCACGAGGACGAAGTTGCCGTCGCCAAAGACCTTGTGCGCTTTGGCTATGTGCAGGGTGAGACCG
>JAAEOR010000145.1 GCA_024222895.1 Hyphomicrobiales bacterium
GGAGGGACTTTGTCGCCGAACAGAAGTTGTGCACGGATACCCATCGCTTGAACAATGGCGAAGAAGAAGGCGGCGGCGGTTGCACCGAGCGGGTTGGCCGCACCGAAGATGACCGCCGCAAAGGCCATGAAGCCGCGGCCGTTGGTCATGCCGTAAGCGAAGATCTGCAACGAGCCCATCGAGAGTTCGGCGCCGCCAAGGGCGCACAGGACGCCACCGAGGCATAGGGCAACCAGGCGCATGCGGGCCGGATTGACACCAACGCTCCGCGCCGCGAACGGATGCTCGCCACAAGCGGCGAGCTGCAATCCCCAGCGGGTGCGCCGCGTCAGCACCCAGACAGCAAAGACGACAAACGGCATCAGCACCACCAGCACCGACAACACGCCGAAGTTGCCGAAGGCCGGACCGAGTCGCGGCAGGCCGAACGGCGCATTGACCGAAGCCTGGCTGCCGTAGATCGCCTGGACGGCAAGATCGGTGCCGCCAAGGCCGAGACCGGTGAGGCCGAGGCCGGCGATGATCGGATTGGCCCGCAATATCTCGATCACGAACCACAGCAGTGCCGAGGCGAGCACGCAAAGAACGATGCCGATGGCAAGCCCGACCAGCACCGAGCCGGTTTGCACCACACCAAGCACGGCGGCCGCGGCGCCGATGATCATCAGGCCTTCGAGACCGAGATGCCAGATTCCCGCCCGCTGGGCCAGTACCCCGGCAAGCGTCACATAGACCAGCGGCGTGCCTGAGCGCAGGATGGCGATGAAGGCATCTTCCATCGTCTGCTCCTCAGGCGCTCTGGCGCCGGCTGGCGAAGCGGGTGAACCGCTTCGGCCAGGCCTTGGCCGTGATGAACAGGGCAATCGCCGCATTGATGACTTCAATCGCAGCAGCCGGAAGCCCCGCGAGAACCGGCAGGTAGAGCCCGGCGGCGGCAAGGCCGCCGAAGAAGACGGCGACGAAAGCGGTCGCCACCACCGAAAGGTTGGCGACCAGGGCAATCAGGATGGCAGTGAAACCGTGGGTCGGAAGCATGCCGCTGGACAGCCGCCCGATCGGCCCGAGGACCTCGATCGTCCCGGACAGGCCGGCA
>JAAEOR010000146.1 GCA_024222895.1 Hyphomicrobiales bacterium
ACTAGGGCAGGCGGCGTCTTTGAAAAGGATGCAACGTCAATCGCAATTTGGCTCAATTCTTAAGGACCGCTCGATCGTCAGCAGCTGCACCGGTCGTTCCAATATGCAAGGAGGGCCGTTTCATCGTTGTGCGAACAGCTCGAAAGGCACGCCCATCCTCCCCCACTTTTTGTCTAGTGCATGCACACATCGCTGTCGCACACAGCATCGCATGATCATCGACGCGGTGGGAGCGACTAGCAAATGGCACAACGGCGGCAAATGGCACAAAGTCGTGGATGGCCGTGACAAGCACGGCCATGACGGCTCGTGGGTGTACAGCTCACCCGCGTTTCTTGAGGGCCATGCCAGGACGCGGACAATCGGCGCCCCTCGACATTTCAGCTTGTTCGTCGTTCGACCGCCTCCTCCGACGTCATGGCCGTGTTTGTCACGGCCATCCACGACTTACGACGGAACAGCCACTCCGGCGCTCGCAATCGTAAGCTAGCGGGCACCTTGGCTGCGCGCCGTTGATCGTTCGAGCGTACAAAGATGTGTGCATGCCCTAGCGAGGTTTCGGGGGAGGGGAACCATGCGATAGCATGGTGGAGGGGGCGTTGATCTGGCGTCGATCGACGGCCGAGTGGCGTCCTAACCGCGCTGTTTTTTGACGCCCACGAGCATCCCGAAGCGTCGTGGGCGGGCGCGAATCCCCTCAAAGACAAGCCCGCAATACCCTGCCGGCCCGAGGCTTTTCACGCCTGTGGTGGCAGGCAGCGGCGCAAAATCACACCGGATGACCGGGATTTCACACGCGATTGACAGTGCGGCTGACGGTCGGCTGCCGGCCGCCCGGGTATCTCATGGGTGTCTCGCCGACGAACTCAGTCGGCACCTCGAAACCCAAGGAAGGACCTAAATAATGAACACCCCGACCGAAATGAAGACCGCCGACAATGGCGTCAATGTGGAAGCCCTGCTCGGTGCCCGCGCGGCACTGACCGAAGCACCGCCGGCGGCACAGTTCACCTGGCGGTCCCAGTGCGAATGGGTCAGCGGCGCCCAGAGCCGCAACACCATCGACGGCTTTTTCGGGCTTGGCGAAGAGCAGACCCACACCCAAGCCTTCACCATCGAAGCCGATCACCCGACACAGTTCGCCGCGACGGACAAGGCCGCGACGCCGATCGAGATCGTCCTTGCCGCCCTTGCCAGCTGTCTCACCGGCGGCGTGGCGGCCGTTGCCCAGCACCGTGGCATCCAGCTCAAATCGGTCAAGGCGACAGTTGAAGGCGACATGGATCTGGCAGGCATCCTCGGCATCGATCCGGATGTGCGCAACGGCTTCAACGCGATCCGCGTTAATTTTGAGATCGACGCCGACGCGAACAAGGAAGAGATCGAGGCCGTGGTCGCTCAGTCGCAGCGGCGCTCTGCGGTTTTCGATTTGATCACCAATCCCACCAACGTCCACGTCAACGTTGCCTGAAGCAAGAGGAGCCCGGCAGGCCGCGGGCCAGTCGGGTTCGAAGGCACCCGAGGGCGGAGAGGCGATTCTCCGCCCACCGGGGCCTGCACCAGTCACACCTAGTTCGAGGCATCGACCCATGGAGACGTTTTCGACGGTCGTCATCGGCGCCGGCCATAGCGGCCTTGCCATGAGCGAGCAACTCTCCGGTCGGGGCGTCGACCATGTGGTTCTCGAGCGCGGCGCGATCGCCAACAGCTGGCGGACGAAGCGCTGGGACAGCCTCAAACTGCTGACCCCGAACTGGATGAACAACCTGCCCGGCCACGCCTATGACGGCGGCGACCCGGACGGATACATGAACATGGCCGAGCTCGTGGCTCGTTTTGATGCGTCAGCGGAGTGGGTCGCCGCTCCGGTGCGCGCCGGCGTCACCGTAGGCAGCGTCAGCCGCAATGAGGACGGTTTCCAGGTCGTCACCGATCACGGAACACTCCAGGCGAAGGCCGTCGTGATGGCCAATGGTGGCTGTGCGATCCCGCGCGTTCCCGAGGCCGCCGACGCTTTGCCCGGGCGCATCGCCCAGGTCACGCCCAACACCTACAAGCGGCCGGCCGCTCTGCCGGCGGGCAGGGTGCTGGTCGTCGGCGCCTCCGCCAGCGGGGTGCAGCTCGCCAGGGAGATCCACCAGTCCGGCCGCCCGGTCACCATCGCCGTCGGCGGTCACACCCGTCTGCCACGGCAATACCGTGGCCGCGACATTCTCCTGTCGATGAAACAAGCCGGCATTCTCGATTCGAGCCAGCCGGGTCCGGACGATATCGAGCGTCTGCGCCGCGCCCCGTCGCTGCAACTGACCGCCGGCGAAACCCTCGATCTGAACACGCTCCAGGCCGACGGCGTCGAGATCACCGGGCGCTTGGCAACGATCCGCGACGGCACCGCTCACCTCTCCGGCTCGCTTGCCAATCTTTGCGCATCCGCCGATCTCAAGCTCAATCGGGTGCTCGCGGCGATCGATGAATGGGCTGCGACGGCAGATCCCGAGCCATTTCTTGAGCCGCCCGAGCGTTTCGCCTCGACGAACGTGCCGGATGCGCCACGGCTGACCATCGACCTCAACGGCGAAGGTTTCGGCGCGGTGCTGTGGGCCACTGGCTTCCGGCCCGACTATTCCTGGTTGGACCTGCCTGTCTTCGACCGCAAGGGGCGCCTGATCCATGACGGCGGCCACGTGGCGCCCGGGCTCTACGTCATGGGACTGCCGTTCATGCGGGCCGCCACATCAACCTATATCGATGGCGGCGCCAACGATGCCGCGGCGCTCGCCGCTCATCTCCACACTGGCCTCGCGGCCCGAAACGCCGCCTGAAGAGAGACGAACGATGACAACGCCATTTCAACAGACCGCATACGATGCCGTGATTGTCGGTGGCCGCGCCGCCGGCGCTGCAACCGCCATGCTGCTTGCCCGGTCCGGCGCCCGGGTTCTGATCGTCGAGCGCGCCCGGGAGATCCGCGACACGCTCTCGACCCATGCGTTGATGCCGCCGGCCGTGGCCGCGCTCGACGCCTGGGGCATTCTCGATCAGGCCACCGTCGACACGCCCGAAATTCGCCAGGTCACCTTCCGCTATGGCGCGGAGGAGATCATCGTCCCGATCCCTGCGCACCGGCCCGGGCTGTTCGCTCCCCGCCGCTGGCGGCTTGACCCGGCGATTGGAGGGGCGGCGGTGGCCGCCGGTGCGGAATTCGTGACCGGCGTTGCCTGCGAGGGGTTGCTAAGCGATGGCGAGGACCAGGTGAGGGGCGTCACCGTGCGCGATCACACCGGCACCCTGCATCGGATCCAGGCCGGGGTCGTCATCGGTGCCGACGGGCTGAACTCGACGGTTGCCCGCCTCACCGGCGCCCGCAGCCGGGCGACCTCGAAGATCGCCTCTGCCGCGGTCTATGGCTACTTCGCCGGGCTGCCCGACATCGGCTATCAGTGGTTCTTCGGCGACAGCGTCGCCGGCGGCCTGATCCCGACCACCGGCGGTGTCCATGGTGTCTTTGTCACCTTTCGGCCAGACGCACTTCTTGACCGGTTCGCCGTCGATCCGATCGCCGGAATGGCGGAGATCCTGGCCGGATGGGACACCGACCTGGCCGGCCATATCCGCGCGACGGGCCCGGTGGAGCGGTTGCGCCGGTTCGCTGGCGCCCCCGCTTACATCCGCGACTGCGCCGGCCCAGGCTGGGCGCTGGCCGGCGATGCCGGCTATTTCAAGGACCCGATCTCGGCCCACGGGCTGACCGACGCCTTCCTCGACGCCCAGCGGCTGGCCTCGGTGATCATCCGCGGTTGGGATCTCTCCGCCTATCAGCGTGCCCGTGACCCGCATGCGTTTCACATGTTCTCGCTGACCCAGAAGATGGCGGCGCTGGACTGGAGTTTTGAGGAACTGAAAGCGTTGCATGCGGCTGTCAACGACTGCATGAAAACCGAGCGCGCCTGTTTCGAGGCCACGCAGGGCACCGCCGCCGTTGCGGCTTAGAGCGTTGTCAGGAAAAGTGCCTTCACACTTTTCCGCCCGGACAGAGCGGAGAAGGAAGTGATGACGAGGTCCGATTTCAAGGGTCGCGGACTGAGGTCCGCAATTCCGGCACCCGGCGCCAACGTGCCGGGTGTTTTGACGTGCCGGTGGCTGGGCGCGGTCAAATACACTGCCGCTCGTCCCCACGGGAAGGCGGGCATCCAGTTCTCCGATCTGGTCGCACCCGCGTCTTCGGCAAATCAAGGTCAGTGTGTCCGAGACCACGGCACCAAGGCGCGGTCGTTCAGCTATTCAGCCGCAGAATGAAGGCCGTGAAATATCGAGCATTCGGTCAGCAGAACGCCGTTCATGGTCGGGGCAGTCATGTCGACGACCATCTGAACATAAGCATTATTCGCACCGACGATCGTCTCGATATCCTCCATGCATCGGTCCAGTGGAAAGTCCGACTCGATTTCGATCTTCTGGCTACTACCCTCGTCGGCGCCGACGACCAGGATCATCACCGCCGGATCCTCGTGCCCCTGCGGCGCCATGTCCACGGAGCGAATCTCGTTGCCGGGAATTCGATACTCCTCGAATTTCTGAAACGCTGGGGCAGAGGATATCGAGATCGCGATTGCCGCGGAACTCGCGAGCAGCCTTTTCATGGTTCACTCCTCAACAAGGGTCCCAACACTACATGGCGAGTGTGGACGCGGCGGATGGAAACGTCCATGGATCAACCAAGGGAAGGGCCGTCGTCCTGGTGGTCGATCGCCGGCATGTCGACGGACGTCGGTCCGCGTCGGCTCGACCGTCTCACCTGAGGCGATGGCACTCTATCGGATGTAGGGGCGACCCCCCGGACTGCGCCGCCAGACGAAGAGCCCGATCGAATAATAGAAGAGCCTGTCGGAAAAATCCGTTTGCAGAGAACTTTGCCTGAGGGGCTGGGGTGCCGGCGCCGGTACCGTCCGCGGAGGCCGGGGGCTCCCAACTGGCAATGATACCCACCTGAGAATTTCTCCCAGTCGCCGGACACCCTGGTCAGCAACGGCTCGGCGATACCAGCGTGCCGGGCGTTCGGCCAAAGGCGCCGTCGTATCTCTTCACCGGGACCATTGAACCGTCAGTTGGCCAGTACCCAGTCGATGGCCTTCTGCCGGTCGGCAGGTTTGAAGGCACGGATATGCATGGGCGTCACGGCGTCCACCAATCCGATCCAGGTTGCCATCCAGTCGGCATCGACGACATAGGCCAGCCGATCAAAGCTGGTCATCAAGGTCCGGAAATTCGCGAGCTTTTCCTGAACAACCGCCCACTCGAACCCGCTATATTCGGTCATGTCGACAAACAGCCGGAGCTTGTCATGGGCCGCATGCAGCGCCTCGACCCTGCTCACGAAGGCGGCCATCGCCGCTCCGGTGATTTCACCTTTCACCTTCACGGCAACAAGGCCCGGCTCGTTGGAGCCAAGGTCGATGAACTCGATTCCGTCGCTGTTCGGCACTGTCGCCTCCGTGGTCCCTGAAAGTTGCACCCCTGCCGGTCTGCATTAAATACGGATTCCGCAGACGCGGGAACCCGGGACGCCGATTGTCGCCGCCGATCTCGCCTCAGGCGCGTGTCCATCTTGACACCGCGGCTCGGGTCCGCCGTGGCGTCGGCTAGTCGCGCCGAAGGCAGACTCCCGACTGTGCGCATCGTTCATAGAAGAGTGACCGGCAACTACCAAGGCATCGGAGGTGCAAGGCAGCTGTCGCGCTGGGTCGGCCACCGACATTCGCGCTGAGATATCCTCGACGAAGAAGTCCTTGTGATCGAGCTTGAGCTTCTTGTCGAGTTCGGCGAACAGCGTGTCGCCGCCGTTCTTGCTGCCGTTCTTGTCGTAGACCAAGTCGCCGTTTTTCTTGTTGTAGATGATGCGGTCGTTCTTGTCGTCGGCCTCCTTGCCGATAACAAATTCCTTCTTGGAGAGCTTGTCGCCGACCTTGGTGAAAATGAAGCCTAAAAGGCCGATCTGGTCGACATCCGGTTTGAAGTCCTTGATCTTGTCGACGTTCTTTTTGGCTGAGAGCTTGCTGCCGAAATGGAAACTGTCAGGGCCGCCACCGCCCCAATGCTTGTCGTTGCCCTTCTTGCCCCAAAGGGAGTCGGCGCCGGAACTGCCCTTCAACTTGTCCTTGCCGTTGTTGCCGAACAGCCGGTCGGCGCCGCCATCGCCGTTGATCGCATCCTTGCCGCTGCCACCGAACAGAAAATCACTGAACGGCGACCCGTTGATCGTGTCATCGCCGCTCAGCGCTTCGGTCATGACAAGAAAGTCGTCGGTGGTGTCGGGCGTCACGGAGGTGGCGATGATGTCGACGATCGGAATAGAGAGGCCGTGAATGCTGGTGTAGAAGGTGAGGGGGGCGACGACCCCATATTCCCACGTGGTGACGGTGCCGCTCAGCGGTTCGTTTGCGTCATAGGTGAAGCCGGAGCCGCCGAAGGCGTCGGTCGTCCCGTCGGCGTAGTGCGCTCGGAATACATTTGGATCTGTATCGTAGCTGAGACCGTCGAGCAGTTTGGAAAAGTCGATGTCCGCCATGTTGAAGGCCACAAAGGCATCGATGTTGACCATAAGTCCCTCCGCAGATGCGCCCCCGATAGATTGAGCTGCGGCGGCTGGGTTGGCAAGTGCACGGCTCACGGGCGCGACTTTTGGTCGATTTGGAGGGGTTAGGCGTGCTCCCGGGTGCTCGACCGTCCCCGCGTCACCACATGAGCCAATGGCGCGTGGCGGTTTTCGTCTGTTGCCCGGAACGGAATCAAACGCGGTCTTTGCCGGCCCATCCGGGATAAAGTAGAACCGGCGGGCGCAAAGGGGGCGTAACGAGATGGTCGGATTGGCGGACTACATCATCGTCGGGGCGGGGATAAACAGTCTCGTCTGTGCCGCGCGGCTCGGTCAGCAAGGCAAAAAGGTGCTGGTGCTCGAACGCGAGGAGGTGGCCGGCGGCTGCATCAAGTCGGGTGAGATCACCGCACCCGGCTACATCCACGATCTGATGGCGACGACCTTCGTGCTGTTCCTCACCTCGCCGGCCTTTGGCAAGCTCGGGGCCGATCTCGGCCGCCACGGGCTGGACTATGCCCATACGCCGCATCCGATCGGCGTCGTCACCCCGGACGGACGCAGCCTGGTGCTGACCAAGGACCGCGCCGCCAATGTCGCCCGGTTCAACGCACTGGCCGCCAGCGATGGCGACCGCTATCGCTCCGAGGTTGAAGCGGTCGAACGCGACGCCGACCTGGTGTTCGGCCTGCTCGGCGGAGCGCTGTGGTCGTGGGGCACCGTCAGGCTTCTGTTCCGCCAGATGCGGCGACGCGGCCTGCGCGGGCTTGCCGCGCGTCTGGGCGAAGGCCTGCGACCGGGCCGGAGCTGGCTGGAGACGCGGTTCCGGTCCGATCTCCTGAGGGACATGCTGGCGCCGTGGGTGCTGCACGTCGGCCTTGGTCCGGAGAGCGCCTATTCCGGCGAGATGCTCCGCGTCATCGCCTTCGCGCTGGAAAGCGCCGGCGCGCCGATCGCCAAGGGCGGAGCGGCAAACGCGGTGAAGGCTTTCGAAGGTCTGATCGCGGAGCAGGGGGGCAAGGTGCGCACCGGCGCGGACGTCGCCGAGGTGCTTGTCACCAACGGTCGCGCCAGCGGCGTGAAGCTATCCGGCGGCGAGACGATCGAGGCGCGGCGTGGCGTCATCTGCTCGGTGACGCCGACGCAGCTCTATGGCCGACTGATCCCGGACGCGGCCACTGATCCGGCCGGCAAGGCCCGCGCCGCGGACTATCGCTATGGCAAGGGCAGCATGCAGATGCATTACGCCCTGAAAAGTCCGCCGAAGTGGAAGAGCGCGGGGCTCGAGCAGGTTGCGCTGATTCACCTGACCCCCGGTCTCGACGGGGTGTCGAAGGCGGCCAACGAATGTGAGCGCGGCATGCTGCCGGCGGTGCCGACGATCTGCGTCGGCCAGCCGCACGCGCTCGATCCCTCACGGTGTCCGGACGGGGCCGGGATCATCTGGATCCAGCTCCCCGAAGCGCCGCGTCACATCAAAGGAGATGCCGCCGGCAAGATCGACGTCGCGGCAGACGGCAAATGGAGCGCGGCGATCCGCGAGGCCTACGCGGACCGGGTCGAAACGATCCTGAAAAGCCATATCGACGGGTTCGACGAGACCGTCGTCGCCCGGACATGCCTTTCTCCGGCGGATCTCGAGGCCATCAATATCAACCTTGTCGGCGGCGACCCATATGGCGGCTCGTGCGCGATCGACCAGTTCTTCATCTGGCGGCCGTTTGCCGACAGCGTCAACCAGACGACGCCGATCACCGGCCTCTACCAGATCGGTGCCTCGACACATCCAGGCCCCGGCCTCGGCGGCGGCTCGGGCTTCGCGCTGGCCGAGCGTCTCGGCTGAGGCGCCGGGTGTCTTTGTCGAACACGACCTTGAACTCGCCTTCGGCATCTCGAGCGAAGGCCATCGCCCGTTCTCAGCCAACGATAGCGGAGTCGTTGTGGTCGCGCTTCAGCGTCGCGTCGAGAAACGCGTCCCAAAGACAGATGGTGTGAGAGAGAAATCAGCGTTTGTTGAGCGAATGGCGTCAGCGGACGTAGAGCGTTCGCGAGGGCGCTGAGGTCGATTGCACGACGGGTCAAGTGTGCGTTGTCAAAGGCCTGGGCGACCAGCGTGCATACAGCCAGGTGTGAAACACGGCGTCCACAGGGACCGCGAGATTTGTCCTGTCGTTTGCCTTCCGCGGTTCATCTCCAAAAGTGATTTCCGAGACGGGCAGCGTTCTCTCGCGCGATATCCGAGAAGGGCGTTGATCGACTCGATCCGCGTCGCAACGCAGCACCTGGCAGGTGTCGAATGGTCAGGTTAGCTGCCTGACATATGTGGCCCTGGGTGGCTTGGCCAAGAGCTCCATCATCGGTGCAAAGTCGCCGGAAGCCACAGCCTCCTCCATGAGCGCCTCCCGGCCCTCGGCTGTCTCCCACTCGGCGATCTCGACAATCATGTCGGGGTTGTCCGGCACCTGGTACAGATCAAAATCCAGGGCGCCACGCTCACGCATCACCGGTCCGAATTTCTCCCCCATGCTCTCCATCAGGCTCTGGAGCTCGGCTCGCTGACCCGGCTTGGCCTGAAATTCGATGATCACCTTGACCGCCATGCGATTTTCTCCTCCCAGCTGTCGTCACCGTCCACTATCGACGCATCATGCCAGTTCAAAATTCACCGAACAAGTCAAGCAAACGCACGTCGCCCGCAGGCGATCCCGTGACGGCGAAGCAGGGGCGCTGCGGTCGGCCACATGCGCGCGTACACTGTCCGGGTACTGGCAGGCGAGCCCGCCAATCGACCGGCGCGCGAAACCTGTTCATCCCTGTCGCGTGGCCCCGGTCAAAAAGAAGCGGGCCCGGCCCATGCCGGGCGCGCTGAATCCCCGACGAAGCCGGTTCCGCTAGCCGACGACCTCACCGATCAGTACCTGCGGTTGACCGCTGTAGAAATTCGGAACGTCCTCCATGACCGGACCGGCCGCTGCCAGCGCAGCGTCCAGTGCCGCCTGGTCCGCGAAGGTCAATGTCGTAATGACATGGTAGCCAGCCGGGATATCCGGCCCACCGGCGAGCCCCTTGCTGATCGAAACGGTATCAAAATGCGGGCCCATATGTTGACCAACAATCGCTGCATGTTTTGACGTGTAGTAATCGTGGTCGAATGTGGTTCCGTTGTCGGTCGGGTAGAGGACTTGTAAAGAGACTGCCATCTGTTTCTCCGTTGTCTCGGCAAAGGCGCATAACAACAATTGTTTAGCGGGATCAGAGCCGGCGACTTTCCAAGCTGACTAAATACCGTCTGCAAAGGATGGCCGTCAACACGAACTCGGATCGCTTCAAGGATCGCTTCCCGCCGCCGGGCGGGTCGACTCGATCAATGCAGGGCGCGAATGTCCGGTGCGGTCACGGGAAAATGAAAGCGGCGACATTGAAGTCGTCGTATTTGAGCTTCTGGCCGGCGTCGAACTCGGCGACCAGGATCTTGTCGGTGCCGCCAAGCCCATCCTCGTCGTAATGGAACTGGCCGCTGCTCTTGTCGTAAATGATACGGTCGTCCAGGTCGTCGGCATCGGATCCTCTCTCGAACGCCGACTACGCCAGCGGCCCCGTGGCCATGCCGCCGAAGGAGGCCTGATCGAGCACGAACTTGTCCTTGCCGGACTCGAATTTCTTCACCCGGTCGACGTTGGTTGTTCCGTCGAGGGCGCCGGTGAACACGAACTTGTCCTTGGCGTCACCGGCGATGTATTTGTCCTTGCCCTCCTGCCCGAAGACGCGGCCGGCCTTGCCGTCCCGGTTGTCGAAGGTGTCGTCGCCCTTGTCGAGCAGCGTGTCTCCCTTGATCTTGCCCGTGTTGATGAGCTTGTCGTTCGCAACGCCTGGCTGACGATGTCGCCCTTGATCTCGCCCTTTGTTGGTCGCTTCGACCGCGCCCTTGACCATGCGCTGCGGTGTGCGATCCGATCGCGACCGGGATGTGTGCATGCCCGCATATGGTTCGGGGGCACTGCGGCGGGCGTGATCCGCTATCCCCTCGCCCCCCTACGCCGCGACCTTCTGCCGGCAGAAGCAGGAGGCCTTGATCGGCACCTCGGCCCGGGCGAGCGCCTTGGTGAGTTGCAGTTTGATGTGGGCCGCCTCCACCGTCTCGCCGCGGTGGGTCAGGCATTCGTGCAGGCCGTGCAGGCTCCAGACATTGCCCGGGTGCTGGCAGGCGCGGGCCAGCGTCGCGTCGAGGCCGAGGTCGGCGCGGTAGACCTGCTCCGCCTCGTCATAATGACCCTGTTCGATCAGCAGGGCGCCGAGGGCGTGGCGGGTCGGCTGCATCCACCCCCAGGGTTCGTCATAGGGGAGCGTATCGTCGAGGGCGACCGAGCGGCGCAGGTGGTCGAAGGCGTCCTTGTGGCGGCCCTGGTGATAAGCGAGTTCGCCCAGCATCATCTGTTCGCCGACCTGGAGAATATCGCGACAGGTGTTGTTGAACAGCATCCGGCTTTCCGGCACCCGGTCGCGGGCGGCGGCGAACAGGTCGCGTTCCTTTTCGGCCGCTTCCAGGGCGCCGGTGTTGGCGAGCGCCACGGTACGCGCATAGTGCATCATCGCGGTGGTGACGCTGTAGAGTTCGGCATCCTCCGGCAGGCTCTGGTCGAGAATGTCCTGCCAGCGGCCGAAGCGGATCAGCACATGCTGCTTCATCGGAATGAAGGCCTCGAACCAGTCCGCCATCGGCTTAAGCGCCGCCTCGGGCAGGTTGTCGATCAGCTCGTCGGCGGTGGCCAGCGCCGGCTCCGGCTGGCCCAGGAACATCGCGCCGTAGATCTTGAAATGGTAATTGTGGCAGCGATAGAGCGTATAGAAATTCTCCGCCCCGTCGCGGGCGAGAAACTCCCGGTCGGCTTCGATCGCCCGGGTGTTGCGCAACACCACATTTTCGTAGTCGCCGCACAGCACGTCGATGTGGGTCGCCATGTGGAGCAGATGGCCGGCGTCGGGCACCAGGGTGCTCAGCCGGTCGCCGTGGCGCAGCGCCCGCTCCGGCTGCGGCGACATCTCCATCAGGTGGATATACATGTGCAGCAGGCCGGGATGGTCCCAAGCGCCGGGGAGCCGCTCGAGCGCGGTTTCGAGCACGGCGATCGCTTCCTCGGTGTCGGCGCCCTCGGCCGGCTTGCCGGTCTTGAGGTCCCAGAGCTGCCAGGGCGTGCGGTTCATGATCGCCTCGGCGAACAGGCAGCAGATGTCGAGATCGTCGGCGTGGCCGCCGTGGACCTGCCGCATGGCGTCGGCATAGGCATCGTTCCACTGGGCGAATTCCTCGATCGTTGCCTCCTCCGGATAGCGATGGATGAGGGCCTCAATCAGCGCCCGCTCGATCGGCGTGATACGATCGAGCTGCTTGATCGCCGCGGCGAGGGCATCGCGCGCCTCGGCCCGGGCGTCGGGCTTTTCGTCCTCCTCAAAGGCCTCCCACGGCTTGTTGTAATTAGGGCCGATCGCATAGGCGACGCCCCAGTGGGCCATGGCGCAGTCGGGATCGGCCGCGAGCGCCTTCCTGAAGCAGTCGATCGCCGCCTCGTGGTTATAGGCATATGTCCAGACCAGCCCCCGGTCGAACCATTTCTGCGCATCCGGCGATGTCGTGGTCACCGGGCGCCCATAGGTTCCGAGATCGTAAT
>JAAEOR010000147.1 GCA_024222895.1 Hyphomicrobiales bacterium
CGCCAAGGCCGAACTCGAACAGGCCCGGTCCCGCGTCGAGTCGGTCGAAGCTGCGGCGACCTCGCTCCGCGAGGATTACAAGCGGCTCGAGTCGCTGCAGGAGTCGCCGGCCTTCTCGCAGGTCCAGTTCGATCAGGTCGGGCACCAGCTGGCCGAGGCTATCGGGCTCGTCGGCCAGGCGCGGGCCGGCCTGAGCCGTGCCGAGACCGCGCTGGCGCTGGCGCGGCTCGACCTCGACGGGGCGCGAATCAAGGCACCGTTCCCGGGTGTGGTGGTCGAGCGCCATGTGCAACTGGGCGAGTATGTCCGAGTTGGCGACGATATCCTGACGGTGCTCAACGATCAGTCGCTGGAAGTCGAAGCAGCGGTTCCGGCCGACCGCACCACCGGCCTTGTGGTCGGCCGCCGGTTGACGATTTCGTTCGGTGACGTGTCTACGGAAGCCGAACTCCGGGCCGTACTGCCTGTCGAGGATTCGCTGTCCCGGACCCGTGTCATCCGCCTGACCCCGGAATTCGCCGGCGACGATCAACCAGCCGTCGGAGCGTCGGTGACCGTCGACATCCCGCTTGGCCGGTCGGAAGACGTGACCACCGTCAGTAAGGATGCAATCGTCAACAGCCCGGCCGGCCAGATCGTCTTTGTCGTGGTTGACGACGTCGTTCAGCCGCGGCCGGTAGCGATCGGCCGCTCCACCGGTCACCGGTTCGAGATCATCCAGGGGTTGGCGCCGGACGAACTTGTGGTCGTCCGCGGCAATGAAGAGCTGCGGCCCGGCCAGGCGGTTCAGGTCATTGGCGGCGCCCCGACGGCGGAGGCTGCCGACGGCGCCGTCGCGACACCGGCCGACGGTTAGGTGGAGAGTGAGGAGACCTCTCCGATGAACCTGATCCGCGCCGCCATCGACCGCCCGATCGCCGTCATCGCCGCGGTGATGATGATCGTGATGTTCGGCTGGGTGTCGCTGCAGACCATCCCGATCCAGCTTGCGCCGGACGTCAACCGGCCGATTATCACCATCCGCACCATTTGGCCCGGCGCCGCGCCGGCGGAGATCGAGCGCGAGGTCATCAATCGCCAGGAGGACGCACTCAGCGGTCTCGAGGGACTCGAGGAAATCGTTTCGTCGTCGCGCAACGGCCAGGGCGAGATCACGCTGACGTTCAACATTTCAACCAATATGGACCGGTCGCTGCTCCTGGTCGCCAATCGTCTGGACCGGGTGTCCGGATATCCGGAAGAGGCCGACGAACCGACGCTCAGCACTTCAGACAACCAGGGCGGCAACGCCATCGCCTGGTTCGTGCTGACCCGGGCCGAAGGCAACGAGACACCGGTTCATACCTATGGCGATTTCGTCGAGGACGTCATCGTCGACCGGCTGGAACGGGTCCCCGGTGTGTCGGGTTCCGGTTTCTTCGGCGGCACCGAGCGGGAGATGCGGGTCGTGGTCGATCCGGACCGCCTCGCCCAGTATGGCCTGACGGTCAACCGGGTTCTCGGGGCGCTTCGCCTTGCCAATATCTCGCTGTCCGCCGGCGATGTCGAGGAAGGAAAGCGGCGTTACATTGTGCGCACCGACGGCGACTTCTCGAGCCTTGAGGAAGTGCGGGCGGTGCTGATCCGCAGTGCCCGGGCCGCAACCACCGGCACGGTCAGCCGCGTCATGGTCGGGGATATTGCCGACGTCGGTTTCGCCTTCAAGGAACCGAACGCCTCGATCCGCTACCTCGGCCAGCCGGCGCTGGTGATGAATCTGCAGCGCGAGACAGGAGCGAACGTCATCGAGGTGATGGAGGGCGTGCGCGAGGCGATGGCCGAGCTCCAGTCCGGCCTGATCCCCGATGACCTGGTGTTCAAGCAGATCTACGACGAGACCGACTACATCAATTCGTCGATCGAACTGGTTCAGCAGAACATCCTCATCGGCGGCGCCCTCGCCGCGCTGATGCTGCTCCTCTTCCTTCGCTCCGGCCGGGCGACCCTGGTGGTCTCACTGGCAATACCCGTGTCGGTCGTCGGCTCCTTCGTCGCGATGGCGATGCTCGGACGGTCCCTCAATGTGATCTCGCTCGCCGGGATCGCCTTCGCCGTCGGCATGGTGGTCGACGCGGCAATCGTCGTCCTGGAGAATATCTTCCGCCTGCGCCAATCGGGCATGCCGGCCCGGGAAGCGGCCTATCAGGGAACCCAGCAGGTCTGGGGCGCCGTGCTGGTCTCGGCCCTCACCACGGTCATGGTGTTCATCCCGATCCTGGTGATGGAACTCGAGGTCGGCCAGCTGTTCCGCGATATCGGCGTCGCCATATCCGTGTCGGTCCTCCTGTCGCTGCTGGTCGCCGTGACGGTTATTCCGGCGCTCTCCTCGCGGCTCCTGGCCGGCAAGGGTGTCGGCGACCCATCCCGCCAGCTCAAGCTGCCCGTCATCGACTGGCTTGCCCGCGGTTTCGTGCGCCTGGTGCAGGGTTTCACCACGCTGGTCGTCCGCAGTCGCGCCGTCGCGCTGCTTGTGGTGGCCGCGGTGACGGCCGGCGCCGTCGCTTTTACCTGGGCGCTGCTGCCCGACCTCGAATATCTGCCCAGCGGCAACCGCAATTTCGTCGTCGGCTTCCTGCTACCGCCGTCCGGCTACAATCTCGATGCCAGCACCGAGATCGCCCTCGGCATCGAGGGGGCCGTGCGACCGTTGTGGGTCGACGAAGACGGCAAGCGCATCACCGACCAGTCGGCCCTGCCGCCTTTCATGCAGGGGATGCCGGGCATCAACAACTTCTTCTTCGTCACCACCAAGTCAGGCTTCAATTTCGTCGGCGGGTCCGCCGACGACGAACAGAAGGCCGGGGCGCTGTTGCCAGCTCTGTTTGCGGCTGTCGGCCAGCAGCCGGGAACCCGCGGCTTCTTCTTTCAGGCCTCCTTGTTCGGGCGCGGCATCGGCGGATCCCGCTCCATCGATCTCGACATTTCCGGCGGCGACCTCGAACAGATCCTCGGCATCGCGCTGCAGGCTTTCATCAGTCTCAACCAGGCGATCCCCGGCGCCCAGGCACGACCGCAGCCGGGCCTCACCCTCGGCGCCCCGGAGGTTCGTGTGACACCGGACCCGGTGCGGCTTTCCGACAACGGCGTCACCGCGATCGACCTCGCCGCGACAGTCGACATGTTCAACGACGGCATCCGTGTTGCCGAGATCACCGTCGACGGCGAACGCATCGACCTCACCATGCGTGGACCGGTCGATGGAATCGGCACGACCCAGGGCATTGCCGGCATCCCGGTGGTGACCGCATCCGGCACCATAGTCCCGGTCGACGCCCTGGCCGATGTGAACGTCACCTCCGGCCCGACCGAGATTCGCCACCGCGACCGGACACGCACCGTGACGCTGACCATGTCGCCGCCGGGCGAGATGGCGCTGGAGACCGCGATCCGGATCATCCGCGACCAGGTCATCCAGCCGCTCCGCGACCGCGGCCTACCGCCCGGGACCTCCATGCGGGTCTCCGGCACCGCCGACCAGCTCGAGCAGACCTGGAACGAGATGGTGCTCGACCTGGTGATGGCGATCGTCATCGTCTACCTGGTCATGGCCATCCTGTTCGAGAGTTTCTGGTATCCGCTGATCATCCTGTTTGCGGTGCCGGTAGCCGCGGCCGGCGGAGTCGGCGGCCTCGCCGCCCTCAATTTCGCCGGCATCGACCAGAAGCTCGACATGTTGACATTGCTCGGCTTCGTCATCCTGATTGGCATTGTCGTCAACAACGCGATCCTGCTCGTCCACCAGAGCCTCCACAACCTGCGGACCGATGGCCTGGAGCCCGGCGAAGCCATCCGCGAGGCGACCCGCAACCGGATCCGGCCGATCTTCATGTCGACGCTCACCAGCATCTTCGGCATGCTGCCGCTGGTCGTGGTGCCCGGCGCCGGCTCCGAGCTTTATCGCGGCCTCGGCTCGGTGGTGGTCGGCGGACTTTCGGTGTCGGCGCTCCTGAC
Source organism: Hyphomicrobiales bacterium (assembly GCA_024222895.1). Lineage (GTDB taxonomy): Bacteria > Pseudomonadota > Alphaproteobacteria > Rhizobiales > Kaistiaceae > Bauldia. Next base: position 3,991 of record JAAEOR010000147.1, read on the forward strand.
GCTTTTGATCGTGCCGCCGCTGATGAGCATCTTCATGACCACCATCGAAGGCACCGGCCGGCGCACGGCGGCAGACGCCCGCCCGGAACCGGCGGAGTAGCCAGGGACGAACGCGAGCGGCTGGTGCGGAGCGGCTCCAGCCTCGCGCAGACCCGATTACTGAAACCGGACCGATCTCCAACCGACCCATAGCCCGCCGGATCGCAGCCGTTTGCCCCAACGCAGTTGCCCATATCGGCCAAATGGTGCGACCGTATCTTCCCGCCCATGGATCGGTCACCGAGGAGCCAAATGCCATGAGCCTGAGGATCGCAATCATCGGACTCTCGATGGAGGTGATGATCGACTCACCGTTGAAGACCGATGCTTCGGCCATGCAGATCTATCGACGGGATCAAATCGTCGACAACCATCTGTGGCTGGTTCGCGGCGTGTTGGAGCGGTTGGCCGAGGAGTCGGATGTCGAGGTCGTCCCGCTGCTTTGGGCGACCACGCTCCCCGGCGGCCTGGTCACCCACGAGACCTACGTCGCGATCCTGCAGGAAACTCTCGACGTGCTGGCGGCCAACGGGCCGTTCGACGGCATCGTCGTCGCCAATCACGGGGCGCTGGAGGTTGAAGGACTGGATATCCAGGCCGACGCGGATTATCTCCGCGCCGTACGGCGGGTGGTTGGCGACGAAGTCCCCATCGCCGTGGCGCTCGATCTGCACGGGCAGGTCTCGTCGCCCCTGCTGGAGGCTGCGACCGTCATCAGCGCGCTTCGAACCGCGCCCCATCGCGACGACCGCGAGACCGGATACCGCGCGGCGAGCCAGCTGATGCGCGTCCTGCGTAATAGCCTGCGGCCGGTTTCGGCCGCGGTGCACATCCCGATCCTTGTGTCGGGCGAAGCCGCCGTAACCACCCAGCAACCGGGTGCCGGCCTCTACGCCCAACTGCCGGCGCTCGACACGCGCGAGGGCGTGCTTGAGGCAAACATCCTGGTCGGCTTCGCCTGGAACGACCGGCCGTGGATCGGAATGACGGCACTCGTCACCTGTGAGGCCGACGAACAGGCAGCGCGCCGATACGCAGCGGAACTGGCCGAGACAATCTGGCAGCGCCGTAATGACTTCGTCCTTCGTATGGAAACCGCATCACTCCAGGAGGGGCTGGACCGAGCGACGGCCAGCCCGGCCAGGCCGGTCTATCTCAGCGACTCCGGCGACAACACCACCGCCGGCGCCCCGGGCGACCTGACCGGCGTCCTGCAAGCCGTCATTGACCGCACCGATCTGGACCAGGTCGTGGTTGCCGGACACACTGCCCCGAAGCTGGCATTGCGCGCCAACGACCTTGGCCAGGGTCAGGAGATCCGGTTTGTGCTCGGCGAGGAGCACATTTCCTTGCCTGGAACGCGTAAGGAAGTCGTCGGCACGATCGAGGGCTGTGGCGGCGCCCTTGAGACACCCGGTTATCAGGCCTTCCACAGCGCCCGAGGTGCCTGGGCCAGCATCCGCATCGGCACCACCCTTGCGACGTTCCACGAGAATCCGATCGGCATCACCACACCGGCGCATCTGCGCGCCATGGGGATCGATCCGACCGCTCGTGATGTCTACATCGTCAAGCTCGGCTACCTGCATCCGGCGTTGGACGATGTGGCCGCCCGAGACATCTTGCTCCTGACCGAAGGGGTGGCATCACTGGACTTTGGCGGTCGCGACTGGCACCGAATCATCCGCCCGATGCATCCGGTTGACGGTGACTTTGCATGGGCACCAGACTCGGCGCTTTTCGTTTCCAGATAGTGGAATTTCAGAATTTCAGACAAAGTGTGGTCCTTTTCCAGAGGAGGCGGACGCCGCACTGGCGGCAGCGCTCTCCCCCTCCCGACGTGGGCGACGTGGGAGATGGCAAGGGTGAGGGACCGCAGCGCCGACAATCTGGATTTCCCCTCTACAGAAAAGACCAGGGCATGCACACAACTGGCCAAAGCGACGATTGCGACGTTCTCTGTCAAGAAGCGTTTGTGCGGGCGGACTCCGTTGCAGCACTCTCCGCTCGTCCTCCGCGAAGGCGGAGGACCCAGATTCTTCCTTTGCTGGATCTCCGCCTTCGCGGAGATGAGCGGTCTTGAGGTGACGCGAGCATTTAGAGTGTCGCGATCACCGTGCAACAAACTACCGGTCCTGCGTCGCAAAGACGGTCTCGCCCCCCACCCGGATCTCGACGTCGACACTGTACTGCTTCAGCGCCGCGGGGTTGATTTCCATCCCAAGCCCTGGCGCATCCGGAACTTCGATCTCGCCACTGCGGTTGCGGACGATGTGGTTGACCGTCAACTCTTTCGCCAGCGGCTGCAGGCCCGTCGGATACTCACAGAGGCGATGGGATTCGAGCCCGGCGAAGGGCTGCAGGGACGCCGAGAGGGCAAGGTTCGACGTGAAGGTGTGGTTGATGTAGGTGACGTCCGTCTTCACCGC
>JAAEOR010000148.1 GCA_024222895.1 Hyphomicrobiales bacterium
CCTTGATGATTGCCGTTTGGCCTCGCAACCGCGCCGAGGTTTCAAGCTGATTGTCGCATTGTCTGCGAAAGTAAAAGCTGTCATCCATCCTGATCGTTCCGCCCGGACGAACCAGAACACGCGGGTCTTCACTCGCCAAGGGCTTTTTGCGACTGGGAGGGACCGTCTCTCCGTCGATGGGGCTAAGGGTCTGTGCAACTATAAACGCGCGTTTTCATGTTGATGGCATGAGAGTGTAGTTCCACTCGCCGTGGAAATCGGCGTGCTTGATGTTGAGGGTCTTTATCTCGGCATCGCTCACCTTGATACCCTTGGGGTAGCTGTTGGTGTCGAGATCGCAGTAGACCTTGAGCCCGCCGCTGGTGCTTGTCGCACCGATCAGGCTGATGATGGTGGCCAAATCGGTGAGCGGTTTTCCACGCCAATTTTGGGTGATGAAGGAGAACAAGCGATGCTCGATCTTGTTCCATTTGCTGGTCCCCGGAGGCAGGTGACAAACGCTGATCTCCAGATCCAGTTCGCGCGCCAGCTTTTGCAGCTCGACTTTCCACAAACGCACCCTGGCCCCGTTCGAGCCGCCACAGTCGGCGGTGATCAAAAGGCGCCGGGCCCGGGGATAGCGGGCCTGTCCCAACCGCCGCCACCAGCGCCGGATCGACTCCACCGCAAAGGCCGCCGTGTCGTGACTGATGCCCAGATTGACCCAGCCGATGTTGTTGGCCACATCATAGACACCGTAGGGCGCGGCCTTGCCAAGCTCCTTGTCGGGAAAGTCGTGCACCGACACCTCTTCGGGCTTGCCCTTGGGGCGCAACTCGCGCCCGGTGTTCTTGAAACGGCCGACCAGCTCTTTCTTCTTGGTGTCAACCGAGATCACCGGATCATCGGTGGCCATGAATTGCGAGACTTGCCGGGCGATCGCCTCGAATTGACCATCACGATCCGGATGCGCGCTGCCCTCGCGGGTCTTGGCATTGCCCTGAAGGCTGTAGCCGAGCGCGGCCAAAAGAGGCGAGATGCCGCGAAAGCTGACCGAATAGCCAAGTCCCGAGAGGGCCTCCGCAAGGTGCCGGTAGCTCTTGGAGACCCACCGCAAGGGCCGCTGCGGGTCGCCGCGCTCGCCAGGCTCCACAAGCCCCTTCAGCGCCGCCAACAAACCAGGCTGCGTCACCGTCAAGGGCTTGCGCCCCCCACCGCGCCGACGAACCCGGCCCACCCCCGCAGGTGCTTGGCGGCCATCAAGCTCCGCGAGGCCACGGCCAATCGTCGAGGGCGCTATCCCCGTGATCTCGCTCACCAGCGCAATACCACCGTGCCCCGCCGCCCGCGCTTCGGCCGCCGCAAAAAGCCGCCGGCCCCTCTCGTCCAAATAGGAGAAAAGCGCCTCGTATCGACATCTGATACCATCTGCGTCCAACATCCACAGAATCTAGACCACGACGCCACACAAGGGAATCTCACTCCTAAAAAAATCCGATTCGCCTATTCCTGCACGGACCCTTAACATGTAGCTGAAGGTAACTGCGTCACTGCGAGGTGGGGTGGAGAGCAACCGGAAGCGAACCGGCAGCCTGCAGGATAACGAACCTGTTTCGGCGCAACATCATGGCGAGCCCGCGGGTCCTGGGCGAAGCCTGTCTTGGTCCTTGCGGCCTTGGCGATCGAATACGCTGAAGTGACTGTCAAAGCGATATTGGAATGGTTTTGTGTGTTTGAGGGTTGGATGCCGGGGAGGCAAAACGGAGTAAGCGGAGAGACCTGTCGGTTTCGGGCGAAGCCTGCAGGAGTCAGAGCCCGCATAGTACCGTAGCGCAACTGCGCGGAAAGCCCGGATAGCAAAACCGGGCCGAGGGAAGGTGGGCAGGAAGGTGGATGTGTGACGAACACACCGGAGCAAGAGAGCGCCGTTAGTGCCGGAGAGGCTAAACAAGGCGCAGAAACCCATGATCGGTTATCCCGAGGGGATCGTTCCTGGATGGAAGCTTGCGTGTGGACAGATCGCATGGTGTCGGCGCTGGTGAACGGCGTCAAAGGAGGAGTTTGGTATAGTCTGATGGACAAGGTCTACGCTGAGGCGACGCTGTCTGCGGCCTGGATGAAGGTCCGGGCCAATGGCGGTGCGGCGGGTGTGGACGGACAAAGCATAAAACGGTTTGAGGCTCGCCATGAAGACTATCTTGGCGAGTTGGGATCGGCGCTTCGCGAGGGTAGGTACTGCCCTCAGCCGGTCCGACGGGTTGAGATCCCCAAGGGCGATGGCCGGACGCGGCCGCTGGGTATTCCAGTGGTCAAGGACCGCATCGTTCAGACGGCGATGAAGCTCGCGATCGAACCGATCTTCGAGGTTGGGTTCCTGGAGGGAAGCTACGGATTCCGGCCAGGGCGTAGCTGCCATGATGCGCTTCGGGAGGTCGATGGTCTGCTCAAGGACGGCTTCACCTTCGTGGTCGATGCCGATCTGAAGGCATACTTCGACACGATCCCGCACGACCGTCTGATGAGCCGGATCGAGGAGCAGATCAGCGATGGTCGTGTCCTCAACCTGCTCCGCAGCTGGCTCGCGC
>JAAEOR010000149.1 GCA_024222895.1 Hyphomicrobiales bacterium
GGGCATATTGCGCCGACCGGTCGATCATCTCACCATAGGTGATGGTCCGACCGTCCGGGCTCCGCATGAAAGGAGCCCCCGGCGCCGGGATCGCGGACCGGATATGCGTGAACAGACAGTTCTCAGACATTGTTCGCCTCGCGGTGCGGCCGGGTGGGGCGTCGCAAACGCGGCGCACGGCGGAGTAGTTTCTTGATCATTGGCCCCGTCACAACGTCGCCACCATGAGCGAAGGATTCGTGGTTACGTTCGATGGCCGCCGGATCATAAAGATAGTTGACCATCACGCCGTGAGATTGCCGGAGTCCCTTTGCCGACATATCCGCCCCCAGATTGATACTTTCCAGCCGCGCCCCGTTTCGCAAGTGAAACCGTGCCACCGGGTCGGCCGGTTCCCCCGAGGTGCCCTTGGCTTCGGTGATATACAATGCAGCCAGACCCGTAAGATCCTCGCGGTCGGCCATCCCTGGTGTTTCTCCGTAGCCGGAGTCCAGCCACGATCGGAAACCTGGTAACGGCGACAACGTCACGAACGCCCTGAGATGAGGTAGCTCTTCCCGAAGTTCCTCGACCACCTGCTTGACAAGAAAGCTCCCGAACGACACCCCGCGCAGGCCGGGCTGGCAGTTCGAGATGGCGTAGAAGGCGGCCGTCGTCGCCTCGCCCGGTTCGACATACGGACGATCTTGCGTGAGCACCGGTCCAATCGCGGTCGGGATCGCCGTTGTCAGTGCGATTTCGACAAATACCAGCGGCTCTTCCGGCAGGGCCGGGTGAAAAAAGGCGTATAGCCGCCGGTCGGCTGCCTCGACGCGTCGGCGCAGATCGTCCCAGCCATCGATTTCATGGACCGCTTCATAGGCGATGATTTTCTCGAGGATGTTTGCCTGCGTGCGCCAGTCAATCCGCTGAAGGACGAGAAAGCCCCGGTTGAACCACGATCCGAACAGATGGAGGAAGTCCCGATCGACGAGATCGAGATCGGATGCGCCCTGATCGATGAACCGGAGGAGGTCGGCCCGCATGGCTGCCAGAGACGCGGTTCCCGCCGGTGCCCGATTCAGCCGGCGGATCAGCTCCTGTCGACGCGGTTCGGCGACAAAGTGGAGGTTCACCGCATTGTTCTGACTAGCCCCGCCGCGAAATGCGTCGACGGCGCTGGCCGTCGCATCGATATCGACGCCGAACCGTGAGGCCAGCCCCTCCAGGACAATTCGCTTGTCCACGTCCTCAAGGCCACCGAAGCAATGCAGGATGTTGGCCGCAACAGCGATGCCAGACGCTTCGCCGCGCCTCGTCAGCAGGAATTCACATGACTCCAGCACTTCGTCCGGCGACTGCGCCGGACGTTTCTGCCGGTCCGGCTCCAGTAGGGTCAGGCCGCGTTCGGTTATGGTTGACAGCAGGTCGCTGAGGATCGTGGTCATGGCAGCATCAGGCCCGGTTGGCGACCCGGTCAGCGATCGGCGAGAACGAAGTCAAGGTCCACCGTAAAATACGGAGTTGTCAGTCGGCCGGCGGCGTCGAGCCCTGCGGGCACCGCAGAATTGTCCGCGCATTCGACATAGGCCACGAGCAGGTCCTCGCGCACGCCAAACACCGCATCCGCGTCAAGATACGGATCGTCGTCCGGGAAAATCTCGGTGACCAGTGTCCGATAGCCATCGGCAGTGATGATGAAGTGGAGATGGGACGGGCGCCAGGGATGACGGCCGGTGGCGTGCAGGAGTTCTCCCACAGGTCCATCGTCCGGCACCGTATAGGGCGCCGGCCGGACTGTGGTGAACAGCAACCTGCCCTGGTCATCGGTCCGCAACCGGCACCGCAAATTGTAGTCGGGCTGCGTTTCATCCTGATTGGAATAGAGGCCGTTGTCGGCCGTCTGCCAGAGTTCGATCTCGGCTCCGGCAATCCCGTCGCCGCGCTGATTCGATACCTTGCCCGAGACGATCACCGTGGCACCGTCATTGCCCTGTTTGAGGTCGCCACCGTAGGGAAGCTCCGGCGCGCCCAGGATGTGGAACGGTCCGAGCACGCTGGACGATGTCGAGCCCTCACGGCTTGAGATCATGTCGACCAGCGACGAGAGACCAAGGACGTCTGAAAACAGCACGAACTCGTTCCGCTCCGCGTCCGTCATTTCGCCGGCGCGGGTGAGCAGTTCAATGCCCTTGCGCCACTCGGCATGAGTGAGTTCCGTCTCCCTGGCGAAGGCGTGGAGGTGATGCGCCAGCCGCTCCAGCAGGAAGCCGACGCGCGGGCTGGTGTCCTCAGCCATATAGGAGAGGAAGGTCTCGGTGATGTTGTTTTTGGTGACCGATCGCATCGGTTACCCTCCTTTTGCTTAGTCGCTTGTTTCCCCACCTGCTTTGTCAGCCGGTCGCGTTGGCGCCCGGGACGGGACAACGCCGTGTCGGGGTTGGTACCGCAGGCCATCAGCCCAGGATCCCGATGGACAGAGCCGGAAAGCAGATGAGCAGAATCAGGACCAGCAGCATGACAAAGGCGAACGGCAGCGCGCCGAGGAATACATCCTTCAGCGCGACACGGTCATCGTTAAGCGTCGCTTTGATCACAAAACAGGAGATGCCAAGAGGCGGCGTCAGCAACCCGATCTCGGCGCCCACGACCGTGACGATACCCCTTACCTCAATCGTGATAGAGCACCGAACGACCGCCATCGATAACAATCGTCTCGGCATTGATGAACGGGGCTTCGTCAGAGGCCAGGAAAAGCGCGGTCATCGCCACCTCTTCCGGCTTGCCGATCCGCTTGGGCGGGTGAAGGTCGTATGCCCGCTGCCGTTCGGCGTCCGGGTCGGAGAATTTGTTCCAATAAGCCTCGGCAATCGGGGTTTCGATATGGCCGGGAGCGATCGCGTTCACACGGATACCGTCGGACGCATATTCGATGGCAAGCGCCCGGGTCAGCGAAGCTGATCCGCCCGACATCCATTGTCGGTCGTACCCGCATGATTGGTTACCCCTCGAGCAGGTCCGGTTCAGCGAACCCGCCCGCCGTGGAAGCGGTGGCCCAGAAGTGCGAGGATGATGATCAGGCGTGGCATGTCTGTCCATGGCCGACGGATCACGCAACCTCGCTCGAATGGCAGTGGAGCGAGCGGGTCCTGCCCTACTGGCGCGAGCAGTCAGCCTATGCCGAATGCCATGACGTCAAGGTGGCGATCGAAATGCATCCTGGTTTCGTGGTCTATCATCCGGAAAACGCTCTCTTGCTGCGGAGCGAAACGCGCAGCAATGTTGGCGTCAATTTCGACCCGAGCCACCTTTTCTGGCAACGTGTCGACATCGAGCGCGCGATCCGCTTCCTGGGCGACTTCATCTATCATTTCCACGCCAAGGACACGCGGATCGATCCGATCAATGCCGGGTTCAAGGACGTCCTCGACACGGTGCCCTATGATCGGGTTGCGGATCGATCCTGGGTCTTTCGCTCGGTCGGATACGGCCATGACATCTTCGAATGGAAGAAGATCGTCAGCGCGCTCCGCACGGTTGGCTATGACGGCGTCCTGTCCATCGAACATGAGGACGCACTTGCCTCACCCGACGAAGGGCTCGCCAAAGCGGTCGGCGCGCTGCGCGAAGCGGTGCTGGCAGAACCGGCCGGAGACGCTTTCTGGGCCGGCTGATGCGAGGCCAAAGCCGTGTATGGCGGAAGCCAACCAATGCCGTCGACTTGGTTCAGTTAGGTCGCCTCTTCCTTGTACTGCATCGCGCCAACACGCTTGGCGCTTTTGAGCATCTCGCGCAGATCGGCAACCGGTGGCGCCACCGGAACGTTTGCCAACTCTGCCGCCATCCGGTCGACATTCGGCGATCCGATAACCGCCGCCGCCAGGACCGACTCACCTTCCGGCAGCGTCGCAGCCAGTTGAGGCACATGCGTCTGCGGAAAGTGCAGCGAGGTGCTGGCCATGGCATTGCGAATCCACCCGTCGCGGGCGACAAAACCGGCGCCGGTATCCAGGTTGATGATGGTGGACCAGGCGCCTCCCTTGTGCACGAGCGCGGCATTCCTACCTTCCTCGATCCTCTCCGCCGGAACATCGGTTCGTTCGATGGCGAAGCCGCCCTCCAGGGTCATGAACGGCCGCGCGCAGCGAACCACATGTACGCGCAGATGCCAGGGTGGACGGGCGATCAGCCAGGTTTCGACTGCGATTCCTTCACCCGGAACCCAGGTCGAGTAGAGAAAGTCTTCACCGATCCAGGCGTCTTCCAGTTCGTGGCGGGCGAAGTAGCGGCCGCCATCGTCGGAAAAGGCCAGCATGTTGTCGTAGGCGCTGAACTGAAAGCTCCGGGTGTCACCATCGACCGAGAACCCGAAATGGGTGGAGTAAGCAAACTTGCAGTACTTCTCCTGCGCACAGCGGATCGGCCGCCGCAGCTCGCTACCTGACGAGAGGATGACATTGTTGTTTTTCTCACCATACGCCAGCATGCCCGGCACAACGCTTTTTGTGATCCCCTCGGCCGGCTTGCCGTCGGCCTCCGGCGTCGCCCAGAAGGGATGATCGTCGCCAAGCGCCAAAGGAAGGAATGCCTTCATCGCCCAATAGGGCGAGCCCGGCGAGTTGTAGTTCTCCGACATATGCAGGGTCGGATAGCAGTAGCCGATGGACATGACGCCGTCGCGATCGAAGTAGTCCCGCTCGGCCCACCACCGCATGTTGCGCGCCCAGATGCCGCGCACCTCGCCCCAGGGCAAAGCCTCCACATCGGCGAAGGTGAGCGCCCCCCAAAAGGAGCACTGGGCGAAACGGTAGGTCATCGAACGACCAAAGGCGAGACTGGCGCCGTCTTCCGCAAACCAGTTCCGAAATTGCTGAGCGAACGCCACCGCCCGTTCACGGTAGCGGTCATCTCGGGCCGTGTCTTCGGGCGCGAGCTTGGTGTAAATCAGGCCATAGAAGTGGAAGGCGAACGGGATGTAGTGATCCAGCCGCCGGCTCGGTCCATCGCAGTACCAGCCTTCGTCGAGATAGTAGCTGTCGAGCGCCACGAGCGCGCGCTGCCGCGCACCCATGTCGTGCTCGACACCGACGCGCTCAAGCCCGAGCGACACCAGGACATTGAAGAAATACCAGTTGCACTTCGGAACCTCGAGGGTGAGCGTGTGTTTGAGCCAGTTGGCGAGGTTGTCTCTCGCCGCTCCGGACAACGGATCCCAGACGGTCTCAGGTGCAAGTGCGAGAGAGAAGCCAAGCGCTGCCGATTCAACGATCCGCTGATCCCTGTCGCGGGGCACGCCCCAGAAGTCGGGATGGTCTGGCGCCGCACCGTTGCTCAGTCCCTCGGCGAACATGTCCCAGTGATCGAAGGGCAGGCCGCCCGCGGCCAGCGGCACAAGGCCGAAGAGCGGGCGAGCGAACCCCTCCAGCTCGGCAGCGGCCTTGGTGAAATGCGCTGCCGTCTGCCCCAGATCGACACGCCCTTTACCGGCGCTGAAGAATGGAATCAGCGGCTTCCATAATTCGACCGCGGCCGCACCGCTTTCCGCACGGGACGTAAACTGGTTTCCTGCAATCGGGTTCATGTCGAACTGTTCCCGGGCATAACGGACGTATCTGTCTTTTGGTGGCACCCGGCGCCCACGATCTGATCGACAAAAACGGGGCTGTCCCTCCGGAACTGCTCGACATCGTCCTCCCGGACGAACTCCATGAAGGCCCAGCGATCACCGCTGTCAGAGGTGGCATCCAGCTTTCGATCAACGATAGCCGTGTTCCCTAAACCTGATAAGACGGCCCGCCAATATTCACTGCCTTCAGCAAGCGGCCGGCGGATTCTATTCCCGACCCAGTAGAAGACATGAAGGTTGGAAAGTCGCGAGCCGATCAGCGCCAGGTCCGACAGGCAGTCGTCAACGCTCTGGTCGGGAGTCGGCTGCCAATAGGTACGGCAATTGTCGTGGCCAATCTGATCGAGCAACCAGATCGCACCGGCGATGTGGTCGGTGAGTGTATCGGGGTGGTATTCGATCGAAACCGTCACACCATGCCGAGAGGCGTCATCGCAGTAACCGCGGATCGTCTCGACAATCGCCATTCGTTCCTCGACGGAGGTCTCGGCAAAGCCCTTGATGCCGGCCCAGACGCGAATGGTGTTCGCTCCGAGTGCCAGGCAGCAATCAAGCACCGGCGCGAACTCCTGCGAAGACGGCGATGCAACGGACCGAACATATGAGCCGAGCGACGGCGTCTTGAGGCCACGATCGGCACACGAGGCTGCAAGTCGCCGGGCCGTCTTGACGTCGCCCGGCAGGACATGAACATCACTTGCCCACTCGATTCCCCTCAACCGCGCGGCCGCCGCCAGGTCAATGATTCTCTCCGCGGCGAGCGACCGGAAGGTGACCGAACACAATCCTGGCTGAAGCCCGACGGCCGCCATCACGCCCGGGTGCTCCAGTCGTCGGCACGAATTTCGTGCTCGAGCCGGGCCTCATGGAAAAACAGTTCGATCTCCGACAAGGTCAAAGCCGTCATGCGGTGGATTTCTCTCCCCAGCGATCCCGCGACATGCGGCGTCAGGACGACATTGTTCAGATCGTAGAGCGGCGAGCTTGCCGGTAGCGGTTCGGGGTCCGTCACGTCGAGGACGGCGCTGATTCGTCCGGTCTTCAGTTGGTCGATCAGGGCATCCTGATCGATTACATGCCCGCGGGCGGTATTGATCAGCAGACTGCCGTCGCGCATCAGTGCCAGTTGCTCCCGGCCGATCATCCCCTCCGTCTCGGGAAGCAACGGAGCATTGACCGACACGATATCGCTGAGGCGCATCAGATCGCTCAGCGAAACCTTCGACGCACCCAGACCGGCGGTTTCATCACTCGACACCATCGGATCGGTGAGCAGGACGTCAAGATCGAAGGGCGCCAGAAGATTCATCAGGCTGCGGCCGACGCGTGATGCGCCGACGATGCCGACGCTCCGGCCGGTATTGCCGAGATTGCGTTCCCGGTGAAGCGCTTCAGCACTGAACCGATCGCGTTCCTGACGATAGCCGGCCTCGAAGACGTCGAGGCGCTTGTTCCAGCGGAGGATATAGGCCAGCGTGTATTCGGCGACCGGCTGTGCATTCGCCAGTGCCGACGTAGTAATTCTAATGCCACGACTGAGAATACGCGGATCGACAATCTGCTTCAGCGATCCCGCGCAGTGGGCGATCAGCGCCAGCTTGGGATAGTGGGCAAGAACATCGTCCGATAACGGCGGCGCCCCCCATCCGGTGATGACAACCTGAATCTTGTCGGAGTCCGAATGACTCCTGAAGTCTTCGAGCGCCTCGACCGGGCTCGGGTCTACGAGTTCGCAGAGTGCTCGCAGGCGCTCCAACTGGCTGGGCAGGAACTGCATCTCGAACGTCGCCATCGGCATCAGCACTGTTGCCTTGGGTCGGTCCGCCCCTGGCTGCGACACGCTGTTTCCCCTCAGTATTTCCGCGACCAAGCCGTTGCCCGATGTCGCTGAATCGCCAGTCATGATGACACACTTGTTCAGCGCCGGAATAGACAGCCGCGACAAGGGCTCAAAACGACTCGACTTTTCGTGCCCGGTGGCTGCTCGCGTTGAACCGGGTCTCGGCCCTGACTACATTGGTGATATCTCTCCAGACGCCGCACCGATGCCAACCCGTGTCAGTGTGCTGAACAACACAATCGCTTCATTGGTACGCCGCGAGTTCGTTTGCGCGGGCGATGCGGACAGGGTCGCGGGTGTGGCTTCGAAGGGATCCGAAAGTTCAGCAGCGTGCGCTGCCATCGATCATACTCAGCAATAGTGAGAGCAAGCCATATGGAATATCGGAGACTGGGGAACAGCGGTGCCGTCGTATCGGTTTTGTCACTTGGCACATGGACTTTCGGCGACGAGGCCGACGAGGCGACCTCACACAGCATCCTTGATGACTTTGCCGCCGCCGGCGGCAATTTCATCGACACCGCCGACGTCTATGGCCCCGGCGTATCAGAGGAGATCGTCGGACGCTGGCTGGCTGCCCATCCGACAGAGCATGACCAGATGGTCGTTGCCACCAAGGCACGCTTTCCGATGGGCGAAGGGCCGAACGACGTCGGTACGTCACGCCGCCATTTGAGCCGTGCACTCGACGACTCGCTTGAGCGTCTCGGAATCGAGCAAATCGACCTCTATCAAATGCACGCGTGGGACGCGTTGACACCGCTGGAAGAGACGCTTCGCTTCCTCGACGATGCGGTGAGCAGCGGCAAGATCAGCTATTACGGATTCTCGAACTTTCTTGGCTGGCACATCACCAAGGCGGTTCACCTCGCCGAGGCCCATGGCTGGGCCCCGCCGGTCACGCTTCAACCACAATACAACCTCCTCGTCCGCAACATCGAGTTCGAGGTCGTCCCGGCGTGTCTTGACGCCGATATTGGCCTCCTGGCGTGGTCCCCGTTGGCCGGTGGCTGGCTGGCGGGCAAATACCAGCGTGACACCGTGCCGACCGGAGCAACCCGTTTCGGCGAGAACCCGGAGCGCGGAATGGAAGCCTATGCGCGGCGCAACGCCGAGGAGCGGACGTGGCAGATCATCGACGCGGTGAAATCGATTGCCGACGCGCGCGGCACGAGCTCGGCGCAGGTCGCGCTGGCCTGGCTTGCCGCCCGGCCGGCGGTGACTTCGGTGATTCTGGGGGCGCGAAACCAGTCGCAGCTGGCCGACAACCTCGGCGCGGCCGATGTGCAGTTGTCGGCGGAGGAGATCAGCCGCCTCACCGAAGTCAGCGCACCGCTGGTCGCCGACTATCCCTATGGCGCGGGCGGGGTGAGACAGCGTCACCGTGCGGTTCCGGACTGACGTCAGCCCGCATATGCCTGGGATCAGGACCTTTGCATGGGGCCCGGCGGTTCCGGCGATCGGCCCGCTGAGCGAAGCAAGAGTGTCATATTATTTGGAGCCGCCGCGCCGAATCCATTGGCGCCTGAAAGACTGGTCACGACCGTCGGCACCGGACCTCGCCGGGCCGTTGGTCGACCCACCCGCAGTCCTTCCTCGATGACTGGATACCGGATTGGCTATTTGTCCAGCAAGCGGGGCAGGAACTGGTCGTAGGAACAGTTCGTCTTGACAAAATCCCGTCCACGATTGGCCTGTTCAAGCCAGGCCTGTTCGTCCTCCCAGAGGCCTTGAACCGTATCCCAACACTCCGAAGGCTGGGCATAGACCGCGGCGTCAGAGAACGTCTCCGTGAATACTCCACCGATGAGCGATAGCGAACAGATCCCGGCCCGCGTATCGATGGCGTCACATCCGCGCGCGGATGATAGCGTGCGTGTTCCGAACATTCGTCATCGTGCATCAGAATTCCATGCTTGCGTAACAATAGGCCTATGTTCGAGCATGAAGTGGCGCGCTAGGTTCCAGATGGGTGCA
>JAAEOR010000150.1 GCA_024222895.1 Hyphomicrobiales bacterium
GCCTGGGTCGGCACAGAACCATCACCGCTCGCCCTATCAAGTGAATGTGCCATTTCATTCTCCGGATGCGTGGCGCAACAACGCGGGCTCAGGCGTGACGTATGGAGACGACGTTGTCGGAAACCGGCGGCGTTTCATGTCCAAGGCTTTGACACGCCGGCGGTAAGCCTGCATCCCAGCGACCGTAATCAGCAACCAGTCGGTCTCGCTCGATAACCGGTATCTCGGACATTGGCGGCGAAACGCGACGCCACTCCGGATCTTCAAGCGACGCCGCAACAACCGCCTTTGCGGACGGAACGAATGGTCTGCGCGACAGGATGACATCCCCGGCGAGAATCATCTGCCGGAGCCTCCTGCGATCATACGCTGACGGCAGGTCCATCATGACGCGCAGCAACCGCGGCATCACATTGGCCAATCCGCACACCGTGCCTCGCAGACCCGTTGCAAGCAAATCAGGGACGTGCGTCTCCTCTCCCGTAAAGATCGAAAGATGCGAAAAACGCCGAACCAGCATTTCGGTGTAATCCGGATCGCCGCCGCTGTCCTTGACCCCGGCAATCATGCCCGGATAGCGCTCGTCGAGCCGGCGGATGACATTGGGGGTGACGGGAACACCCGAAATGCCGGGGAAGTGATAGAGGTAGAGGTTCAATTGCGGTCGGTCGGTGCGATCGATCACCGCCTTGAAGAAGTGAAACGTTCCGTCCTCGCTGATCCCGTCGCGAAAGGCGCAGGGCGGCATCAGCAACACACCGTGCACGCCCTGATCCGTCGCCTGCCGGGTGAGGCGGACGACGTCCGGGACAGGCAAGGCGCCAACGGATACGATGATCTTCTGCGGATCGATACCGGCGGCGGTCACCGCACTGAGCGTCTCCATCCGGTCTTCAACCGAGAACGCAGCGCCCTCGCCTGTCGTTCCGAACAGGGCAACGCCGTCGCATCCCTGTTCCAGCAACTGGCCGACACGCGTAATCAGTCTCGATCTATCCGGCCGCAGATCGACACCGATCGGCGTAGAGGCAGCAACAACGAGGCAGTTGGTGAGGGGCAGTCCACGCATTCGGAAGGTCTCGAAATGGCCGGCTACCGTGCAACGCCGCCCGCGCCGTCAAAAGGCAGGATTGATTGCCGATTGTCAACATTTTACTTGACGGCATCGGCCTGCTGTTGTGACCTGTCTGCCAAAGGGCCCGTCTGGCGACAAGGCAGCTCAGCCCAACAGGTTGAAAACATGGCGCAAAATCCCGCCGGTGAATTGCGGACGGCGTTTGGAGGTCCGGTATCCTGACGTCGTCGTCAGCCTTGCCCACGATCACCGCGACGCAATGTCAAAGGGCGGCAAGCGGCGGGACGTGCCGTCAGCGCCGAGTTCGCAACACCGCATGATACCGAGCCGCAGGTCCCCACCGGGATTGCCAATGCCCCTCCGGCCTCGGAACAAGAACGATTGGCCATGAGCAAGGAACAGACGACATGTCGGCAATGAAAGAGTTGGTCAAGGGGACGGATCGCTACAGCCAGTATATCGCTGGCGCGTGGCAGCCCTCGACGGTCAAGGAGTGGCTGGAGGTGGAGGATCCCGCAACTGGCCAGGTGATCGCCTCGGTGCCGCGGGGCAGCGAGCAGGATGCCGACCGCGCGGTGGTCAGCGCCCATCGCGCCCAGCCGGAATGGGAAGCGCTACCGCCGATCGAACGGGCGGACCTGCTGAAGAAACTGGCACGCCTTATCCTGGAGAATCGCGAGCGCCTGGCGCAAGTTGTGATCGCCGAACAGGGCAAGCCGCTGAGCGAAGCCCGTGGGGAAATCGAGGGCGCCGCCCTGTACCTGACCCACGCCGCGGAAGAAGCACGGCGCATTACCGGCGACATCCTTCCCTCCGACAACCCGGACGAACAGATCTGGATTCAGCGTGTCGCCCACGGCGTCGTCATCGCACTGACCGCATGGAACTATCCCGCGGCGTTGACGTGCCGGAAGATCGGCCCGGCGCTGATTGCCGGAAACACGGTTGTCGTCAAATCGCATGAGGGCACGCCGATTTCCGCGCTCGAAATCGCCCAGCTTTCGATACAGGCCGGCTTTCCGCCCGGCGTCATCAACGTCATCAGCGGCACCGGCGAAGGCGTGGGTCAGGCGCTGGTCAAGCATCCACTGACGCGCCTGATCACGCTGACCGGCAGCGTCCGGGCGGGCAAGGCCGTCTTCCGGTCGGCGGCAGAGGACCTGAAGATTCTTCGGCTCGAACTGGGTGGCAAGGCACCCTTCATTGTCGCCGAAGACGCGGACATCGGCGCCGCGGTACGCGCCGCCGTGGTATCGCGTTTCGAGAATTGTGGCCAGATCTGCATCTGCAATGAGCGCATGTATGTGCATGAGAAGATCGCCGACGAATTCCTCGACAGGTTCGTCGCCGCCGTAAAGGGCCTCAAGGTGGGGAACCCCCGAGAACTGGTGGACGTCGGCCCAAAATTCAGCGGGCCGGAACTCGACAAGGTCGAAGGCATGGTGAATGCGGCCGTCGACGCGGGTGCGGAGGTTCTGACTGGCGGTGCACGCCTGACCCAGGGAGAGTTTGCCAGCGGCCATTGGTTCGCGCCGACCGTCCTCAAGGTCGAAGACAACGCCATGGAGATCATGCAGGACGAAGTGTTCGGCCCTGTCGTTCCCGCGATGACCGTCACCGACTTTGATGAGGGGCTGCGACTGGCCAATGAGAGCCGTTACGGGCTTTCGGCATACGTCTTCACCAAGGATCTGCGGCGGATGATGCGCCTGGTACGAGAATTGAAATTTGGCGAGATCTACGTCAACCAGCAGGGCGGCGACGTGGTCCACGCGCACCATGCCGGCATTCGCGACAGCGGCATCGGCGGCGAGGACGGCAAATATGGCCTGGATGGCTACTTCCAGAAAAAGACGATCTACGTGAACTACGGCTGACCCCCAGCACCCGGATGGCAATACGGGAGACCCGCTCGGCCACCTATTCCGGCTGGGAAGCGTAGGCCTTGTAGGCGGAATAGGCGAGCCAGCCGCAGTCCACCGGAATCGTCGCGCCGGTAATCGCACTGGCGGCATCCGAACAGAGAAAGTGAATCGTCTCGGCCACTTCCCGAGGCTCGACGAACCGACCAAGGGCGGTCTGATCCAGCACCGCCTTCGGGTCTCGAGCGCCGCTGTCGATGCGTTCCTGCATGGCAGGGGTCAGCGTGTAGCCTGGCGCCACGGCATTGACCCGTATGCCGCCGGGTCCGAACTCCGCGGCCATTGTCTCGGTCATCGACTTCAGCGCCGCCTTGCCGGGCGCGTATGCGGGCTGGGGCGAAGCCCGGAACGTGGTGAGCGAGCACATGTTGACAATGGCCCCGGTCCCGAGCGCGGTCATCCTGCGGGCAAAGGCCCGATCGACCAGCATCGTCCCGCGGACGTTGACCGCCCAGACCCGGTCGAACTCGGCTATGTCGAGATCCGTCACCCGAACGGCGTTCTGTAAAACGCCACCCGAATTGACCAAGGCGTCAACCCGATCGAACGCCTCATAGATTGCCTCGACGAAGGTAGCGACCGATGCCTCGCTCGAAACATCAACAGCGATGAAGCGGCATTCCTGGCCGGCCTCGCGGATACCCCGTGAAACCGCTTCCCCCCGTTCCGCGTCGATATCGCCAATCACGACACGCCAGCCGTCGGCGGCAAAGCGGCTGACACATGCCTCGCCGATGCCGCTGGCACCGCCGGTAACAACGACCGTCTTGATTATGCTCACCTAAGCATCCTTCCGGTTGTCACGTGCCCGGCCGAGCTCGCCACGACGCGCCGTCGTTTTTCCTCTGTCGATTGCAAGGCGCGTATTTCGGTCATCGGCAAACACCACGCCATACTGCTCCGAGGCGACACTTTGGCTGATCTTCTGATTGCGCAGGTCCTCCTCGATCGCGTCGAGGTCGCGCAGGAGCGGATCGCCATAGCCTCCGGCACCAGCCTGCTCGTGGCGGACCACCGTGTCACGGCCGACGATCCGGGTGAACTTCCCCGGCAGGTCTTCGGGCACGCCGTCCGGATTCAATATGTTGCGGGACGGAGCGCCAGGCCCACCGCCATACAGTCCATAGGGCCGCGTCGATGTGCGATCGGCGCGGACCTGCAGGATCGTGTCGTCGGCCAGAATGCGATATTGCCTGACCAGTCCGATGCCGCCGCGATATTGTCCCGCGCCGCATGAGTCGGCCCGCAGAGAATACTCTTCCACCCGCAACGGGTAGCGCGCTTCGAGGGTCTCGACGGGCAGGTTGGACATATTCTGGGACGGGTTGGTGATGCCTTCGACGCCATCCTTGTCCGGTCGCCCACCCCACGCACCGTTGATCATGTCGACGAGAACGAACGGCTCGGCCGTTTCACTGTCATAGCCACCGATCGCGATGACCGTATTGCCACCCTCGCCCGCCGCCATGATCTTGTCCGGCGCAATCTTCGCCAGGGCTCCCAGAACCGTGTCGACAACCCGGTAACCGGTCAGAGCACGCGCCGCGACCGGCGCCGGCATGTCCGGATTGAGGATCGAGTGTTTCGGAGCCTTGACGACGATTGGCCGGTAGACGCCCGCATTGTTGGGAACATCCTGGGATAGCGCGCAGCGGATGGACAGATAGGCCGAGGACTTGGTGAAGGAGAAGGTCGCGTTTATGGCGCCACGCACCTGCGGCGCGGAGCCGTCGAAATCGATCATCAGGCTGTCACCATCAACGGTGATCGCACAGCAGATCGGGATCGGCTCGTCGGTGAATCCGTCCCCGTCAATGTAGTCGGTGAAGCGATATGTACCGTCAGGCCAGGCTGCGATACCGTTGCGGGTCAGATCCTCGCCATAATCCAGAAGCGCATCGAAATAGGCGTTCAGCTCGCGAGCACCGTAGCGCTCCAGAAGACGGCGGATTTCGCGCTCTCCGATCGAGCAGGTCGCGAGTTGCGCATCGAGATCGCCGATCACCAGATCAGGCAGTCGCACATTGGCTCTGATGATATCGTAGATTGCCCGGTTGGGCTTGCCGCCGTCGTGGAGGCGCGACGGGGGGATGCGCAGGCCTTCCTGGAAAATCTCGGTCGAGTCGGCGGCATTGGACCCCGGCACCCGGCCACCCATGTCGCAATGATGGGCGACAACCACCGAGTAGCCCTGAACCCGCTCTTCATGGAAGATCGGCTTGATCATGAAGATGTCCGGCAAATGCATGCCGCCGGCGTATGGATCATTGAGAACATAAACGTCGCCCGGACGGGCATCATCGGCGAAGCGCTCGACAATCACCGCCATGGCGTCGGGCACGGCGCCGAGATGCAGCGCCACCGTTTTGGCCTGGCTGAGGATCTGTCCGTTTCGGTCGCACAGCGTCGCCGAGTAGTCGAGGATGTCGCGCACGATCGGCGAACGCGCCGTCCGCATCACAGTCCCGGCCATGTCGTCGACAATCGTGTCGAGAGCGCTCTTGAGCACCGCGAACGTGATCGGATCGATCTTCACGGCGCTATCGTCAACGGGCGCACCTTGCTCAGACATCGACGGTCACCACAATGCTGCCGTCCAGACCATTCTCGGCGCGCGTACCAGGGGCTACGACAATCGTCGTATCGGCGCTTTCGAGCACCAGCGGTCCGTCCATCGCGCCGGAAAAGGCCTGGCGATCCATTACAGGCGTATCACGCCGCGGGCGACCTCGGGCGAAGTAGATCGACCGGGTTTCGGTACCAGCAGTATCGACCGAGGATTTAGGTGCCTTTATGTCCTTGTTCCCACGATCGGGCCCCCAGTTCTGTTCGCTGCCATCGCGAGTGATCCCCGTCGCCGTGAGCCGGACATTGACGGCCTCGATCCCGTCCTCGGAAACATAGCCGTACATCTCTTTATAGAGAGCGAGGAAGCGCGGCCTCAGATCCGCGAGTTCGTCGGTCAGCCGAAGCGGATCGAAACCCACCTGCAATTCGGCTTCCTGACCGGTGAACCGCAGGTCGATCTCGAAGCGCAATCCCATGGTTTCGCGGCCATAACCCTCCGTCGCCAGTTCACGCGTCGCTTCGTCGGCCAGGGTATCTGAAATCTCTTGCAGGACAGCAGGAGTGATGCGATCGAGCGGCTGATGAATGCTGCGGATATGGAAGTGCTCGACCGAGCCCGACAGCATGCCCATTGCCGTGAAGACCCCCGGCGCCGGCGGAAACAGGACCTCGGGGATATCCAATGACCGCGCCAGATCACAGGCATGGATAGGACCTGAACCACCATAGGCAAGCAGCTTGAAATCGCGCGGATCCAGACCGCGCTCGACCGTGACGGCGCGGATGGCGCGTGCCATGTTCGCATTGGCGACGGCGCGGATGCCGAACGCTGCCTCCTCGATCGACAGGTCGAGCGGCTGGGCGACATCGCGGTCGATCGCAGCCCGTGCCTTTTCGACATCGAGCACCAGCGACCCGCCGGCAAGCCGGTCTGGCAGAAATCCGAGGACGAGATTGGCATCGGTCACGGTGGGCTTCTCGCCACCAGCGCCGTAACAGGCTGGCCCGGGTTCGGCCCCCGCCGAGACCGGTCCGACATAAATCAGGCCAGCGGCATCGACATAGGCTATCGATCCGGCGCCGTTGCCGATTTCCGCGACATCCACGGTCGGCACGCGCATCATGTAGCCGCCTGCCTTGATGAATCGGCTTGGTGTCGAAACACCGGCGCGAAACTCGTACTCGGTAGTGCGGGTCACCTTTCCATTCTTGATGAGCGAAGCCGACGCCGTCGTTCCCCCCATGTCGAAGGCAACGACATCGCGTGCGCCGATCCGCTCGCCAAGATGACCGGCACCGACAACACCGGCTGCACGACCGGAGGAGATGAAGAAGACGGGCTTGTCCTGCGCCAGTGCGGCACGCGCCAGCCCTCCATTGGAATTGCCAACCAGGAGCGGAGCCGCAATGCCGATCTTCGACAGCCCGGTCTGCAGAGACTTGAGATAGGCCCGCATGACCGGGAGCACATAGGCGTTCACCACGGTTGTCGACGTTCTTTCATATTCGCGCTGCTCGGGGAGAACCGATACCGAAGTGGTAACCGCCATCGCCGGATAAGCCTGGCCAAGCAGCCTCTCGGCCTCACGCTCATGAGCGGGATTGCGGTAGGAATTCAGAAAACACACGGCAATGGTCTCGATGCCTTCGTCCTGGAAGAAGGTGCCAATCTCGATGAGTTCCGTCCGATCCAGCCTGGCAATGACGGTCCCATCGGCGCCTATCCGTTCCGTCACACCACGGCGCCAGCAGCGAGGCACCAGCGGCTGAGGCTTGTCCCAAGACAGATCGAACATGCCAGGCGTTCGCAGGCGTCCGATCTCCAGGACGTCGCGAAAACCACGGGTGGTCACGAGTCCCGTTCGCCCGCCGGTCTTCTGGAGGATGGCGTTCGAACCGACCGTGGTGCCGTGGCGCACGGCGACGATGTCCCCGGGTTCCAGTCCGGACTCTCTCAACGTCTGGAGTGTTCCGGTAAGGACGGCCTGCTCGGGATTCGTCGGCGTTGAGGCGGTCTTTTGCGAGACGATCCGGCCGCGGTCGGTGATCAACACGATGTCGGTGAATGTGCCACCAATATCGACGCCAATGCGACCGGTTTCGCGCATTCTCACTCCGCTCGATCCGACGATATGGACCTTCGCCATACCAGTTTATTGTCAGCAATCGACAACCAAGTCAATTGGCGTGCAACCGCGGCGCGCTCCGCTCAATGTCATCCAAAAACGTCAAGAAGAGAAGGAAACCGACCGAACTAGTTGATTGGAGATGGTCTATTGACGATTGTCGACTATCTGCCTATCGTTCCGCATGTGCTGGCCGGCAGCGTCCTGCGCTGGCTTGCCTGCAGGCGTCTTTGGAAGAGGAACGTCCGAATTGTCTGAGCCGGGCTGTTTCAGCTAGTGATCGTCGTGCCCGCCGTTCCGCTTGACGAAGTGGTGCCGGCCTCCGTCACGATCGAAGGACATGCTGCAATGACCACACTCGCCAGCCTCAAGACGCAGGAACGGTTGCTTGATCGACAGGCTGCAAACAGCATCCGCCAGCAGATCGTCAACGGAACCATGCCGCCGAGCCACCGCCTGCTGGAGGCGGTCCTTGCACGTGAGCTTGAGGTCAGCCGAGGAACGATTCGATCAGCGCTGATGCAACTGTCGAACGAGGGTCTCGTTCGCCAGGTGGCGTTCACCAAATGGGAAGTGGCCGAGGCGTCAGCGGCCGAAGCGTGGGAGCTCTATACGCTCCGGGCGGCGCTTGAGGGGTTGGCCGCAAGTCTTGCCTCCCAACACGCCACCCCTGAGGAACGAGAAAATCTGGATCAGGTCTGCCGGGATCTGGAGGCCGCCGTTGAAGCCGACGAACGAGAAGCGGCGACCGACGCCGACTTCCTGCTGCACAAGACAATCGTCGCGATGTCAGGTCATCGCCGACTGGTTCGTGAGCACGAGCGTCTCATCCTCCAGGTTCGCTTCCAGATGTTTCACATCGGCTTCACGCCACGTAACTATCGCGACCTTGTCGACGATCACCGGGCATTGGCCCGGGCGGTGATGGAAGGCGACGCCGAGCGCGCCGAGCAGCTCGCGCGAAACCACAATATCGACGAGATCCAGCATCTTCTGGCAGTCAAATCAGGAGCCTAGTCCGCGACCGGAACGCCCGGCGCCAAAAGCAAGGGAGAGACGATGATGCAAAGAACGACAAGCGACAAGCTCAGGACCACGCGTCGGCATATCCTCGCCGCCGCAGTAGCCGCCTTGATGGTGCCAATGGTCGCATCCGGTGGCTACGCACAAGACAAGAAAGTCATCCGCATTTCGACGCCGGCCAACGATGCCGAGTGGCAGGCGAAGGGCCTGCAGAAATTCAAGGAGATGGTTGAAGCGAAGGCGCCAAACATCGAGGTACAGATTCACCTCAACGCGACGCTGTTCGACCAGGGTACCGAGATACCGGCGATGCAGCGTGGCAATCTGGAAGTCGGCATGCTGTCCCCGCAGGATATCGCCAGCTATATCCCGGAATACTCCGTCTTCACCGCCGGCTACCTGCTTCGCGACGCGGAGCACATGCATTCCGTTTTCGACACCAGCGACGTCGCCGACGAGTACCGGCAGCGCGTCAAGGACGATGTCGAGGTAGTCATCCTCGGGACGCAATATCTCGGCACCCGCCACGTCATCCTGCGCGAGTTGCAAGACGTCAAGACCCCGGCCGATCTGGAGGGGGTGAAGATGCGTGTGCCGGGTTCCGACACCTGGCAGTTCCTGGGTAGTGCCCTGGGAGCCAACCCGACCCCGATCGCGTTCGATGAAGTTTACCTGGCCTTGTCGACCGGTACAGTCGATGGCTTGGAAAACCCGATAGCCGACATGATTGCGGCGAAGTTTGACGAAGTCAGCGAGCAGCTCGTGTTGACGGGACATATGGTGGCGCCCTTGTTCTTCGCCATGTCGTCCTCCTTCTGGGACAGCCTGAGCGAAGAGGAACAGGCCGTTGTCGCCGAAGCAGTGGCCGCGCAGTCCGCGCTGGTCGACGAGGGCACCCTGGCCACCGAAGCCGACGGCGTTGCCCTCCTCGAGAGTCATGGAATGACGGTTACGACACCTGATCTCGATGCCTTCCGCTCGCACGTTCAGCAGCAATACCTCGACAGCGACTATGCCAAGGAATGGCCGGAGGGGTTGCTGGAGCGGATCAACGCGCTTTAGGCTGCGTGGCGGGAATAGCCGCCTCGCACTGAAGGCTTTGTTCTGACATGGGAGCGCGGTCTTTCGGCCGCGCTTCTTGCTTGGAGGGAGTAAATGTATCGCGCGACGCGTTGGTTCTCGGTGAGCGTAGAGGTCTTGTGCGTGGTCGCCTTTGCGGCGCTTTTTGCCGTGTTCATGTTGCAGGTCGTCTACCGCTACGTTCTCAATGACCCGCTTTCGTGGACGCAGGAAGTCGCCGAGATCCTCTATGTCTGGGTCGTTTGCGTCGGTGCTGCGACGATCGTGACCGAGCGCGAACACGTCTCGTTCAACTTGATCTACGCGTCGGTGCAGCCACGGCTTCGTCGACTTCTTGCCATCGCCGGCACCGGCTTCGTTACCCTGGTGCTGGTGGCGACCCTTTACGGGAACTACGATTTCATCGCTTTCACATCACGGCAGAAGACCCCTACCCTGCGGATTCCGATGAGCGTTGTGTTCAGCGCCTTTGGCGTCTTCATGGTGTTGGTCATCATCAATGGCGCCGTACGGCTGTATCGGCTGACAAGACCGGGTTGGGAACGGCAGCCGTAGAATGAGCGTCGCCGCCGCGATCATGTTCGCCCTGTTTATCGGCGCCGGCGCAATCGGCGTTCCGATCGGCTTCGCGATGATCGCGACCGGGCTCATCTATCTTGTGCTCATCGGCGGCGACATCGGACTGGTTGCTGCCCAGGGAATCAATGGACTGTTCTCGTCCTTCATTCTGCTCGCGGTACCATTGTTCATTTTCGCCGCCGAGGTCATGACTGCGAGCAACATCTCAGACCGTTTGCTTCAATTCGTCCTGATGACCATCGGCCGGCTGCGTGGCGGCCTGGCTTACGTAAACATCGCCGTCAGTATCATTTTCGCGGGCATGAGCGGCAGCGCGCTGGCCGACGCCGCCGGCCCCGGAAAGCTGATGATCAACATGATGACCAGGAACAACCGCTACCCTCGCGGTTTCGCCGGTGCCCTGACGGCTGCGTCCGCTACCATCGGACCGATTATCCCCCCTTCGATCCCCATGGTCATCTACGGAGCAATCTCCGGCACCTCGATCGGCGCGTTGTTCCTGGCCGGGGTGATCCCGGGGCTGATGATGGGGCTTGCCCTTTCCATCCAGGTCTATTTCGTTTCGCGACGCCGCGGCTTCCCGGTTGAGCATGCTGTTCCGCTGTCCGAATTCCGGCGAACAACGTTTCGCGCTGTGCCCGCGCTCATGCTGCCGGTTATCCTGCTTGGCGGGATCTATTCAGGCGCGGTCACGCCAACAGAGGCGGCAGCTGTCGCTGGCGCTTACGCCCTCCTCCTCGCCTTCATCTATCGCGAGATGAACCTGCGGACACTGTACCAATCACTTCTGTCCTCATCGCGAGCAACCGCAATCGTGGCCATCACCGTGATCGGCGCACTGTTCTTCAACTACGTGGTGGCAAGCGAACAGATACCCAATGCCCTCGGCGAATGGCTCATCGGACAGGGTTTATCGCCGGTGGCGTTCCTGTTGCTGGTCTCTCTTCTCTTCCTCGCTCTCGGGGCAGTGCTCGACACCCTGTTGATGTTGCTGATCATGGTGCCGATTCTCATGCCATCGGTTCATGCGCTCGGCGTCGATCCGGTGCATTTCGGAGTCGTCATCATCATCAACATGATGATCGGGCTGATCACCCCACCCTATGGTGAGTTGCTGTTCCTGATCAGCGGCGTGTCACGGATTCCGCTCGCCGAACTCATCCGTGAAACCTGGTTCTTCATTCTCACTCTGGTTACCGCGCTGCTCGCCATTCTGCTCCTGCCCGACGTGGTTCTCTTCATCCCAAGGTCGGCGGGATATGGAGGATAGGCCGTCCTATCGGACGCCGGTGCTGATCGAGTCCTGGCAGATGCAACACTGAAGACCCGGCCGCCGGCCACCTCGATCAGCGTCGGGAAGCTACGGTGCCGTATCGAGCGGCATGGCCACGGTGGTGTCCGATCGCGATTGGACCCCTTGGACTCGTCAGTATTGGCCCTTTTCGCCCGACCAGCCCACCGCTTACCTTTTCGGTTCGACGGCGGGGAGGAACGATCATGAACGGGACCGGATCGGTGAAAACCGGTGCACCCGGCACCATGTCGTCGCGCTGCTGTCAGGCTACCGGGTCTACCGCGAGTCTCGTGATCGGCGTTGCGTTTCCTCACCCACCTCGGCTTCTGTCGTTTCCGCCAGCTCAACCACGTGGTTGCCGTCTCGTTGCCAGCCGACGCTGTGTCGGTCGGGCAGCGGCGCCCGCGTCGGGCGAGCGTTCCTCGAAGGGAGAAAAACTATGACAATGAGATCCGGCAAATTGCTTCAGGCCGCCAGCATTCTCGGAGTGGTCATGCTTGCGACTCCGGCCCTGGACACGGTCGCCTTTGCGCAGGACGATGACATCTCGATCTATTTCGTCGGCTGCGCGGCACCAACTGGCTTTCACGGTTACCTGGCCCGCGGCGCCGCGGAGGCTGGCGAGAACCTCGGCGTCAACGTCACCTACATTTTTCCGGATAAGCTGACGATCCCCAATCAGATCCAGAAGATTGAGGAAGCGATCGCTGCCCAGGCCGATGGCATTGCGATTTGTGTGTTCACCGAAGATGTCGCCTACACCGAAGTCGTTGCGGCCGCAAATGCCGCCGGGATCCCGGTCGGTAGCGCTGCGGCGCCACCGGCTGGCAAGCAGGTCCGTGATCCCGACGACATCTTCCTGTTCCGGACCGGCTCGGACGAACGCGCGGCCGGTGCGTTGACCGCACAGCGGCTTATTTCCATGGGCGTCACCGGGCGTGTTGTCGTCGGTGACCAGCAGCCCGGCGACGCCACGTGCCGTGATCGCGCCGACGCCCAGATCGAAGCGCTCAAGGCGGCCGGCATCGAAGCTGATTTCCTGGAACTGACGATGGATCCGGGCCAGCAATCGGAGGCTATCTTCAACTATCTGCGGCGCAATCCGGACACCGCGGCCGCAACCAGCGTCTGCGATGTTATCGATGGGTTCCTGTCAGCCAAGGCCGACAGCGGCCGCGACGACCTGATCATCACCGGGTATGACATCGTCGCCCAATCGCTCGAAGCGATCCGCGACGGCCGGCAGGCCTTCACCATCGACCAGCAGCAATTCTGGCGTGGCTATATGCCGGTATCGCTTCTGGTCCACAACATTAAATATGGACTGCTCCAGGCCAACTACTTCCTGACCGGCCCAACGATTGTCGACAAGACGAATGTCGAGCAGGTCGCCGAGCTGGTCGAGCAAGGGTACCGCTAGTGGTCCGACTCCGACATTTGCTACCCACCTGCGGCACTCTCCCAAGCAAATGTCGGAGTCACCAGGACCACTAGCAACTATTTGATTCTAGTGGAGCTTCTGAATTTGACATTTGAATAAGAGCCTTGCAGCGAGCGGGACTCAAATGTCAAATTCGCTCCACCAGACCACCGACTTACGGGCAGGAGGGGATCGGAACCTCCCCCTGCCCTTTTGGCTCCCATAGCCCACTTTGCGAAGGACCGGGATGGCTGAGGATTCGAAACAGAGCGCTCCCGGCAACCGATCTTCGCGTGGTGTCGTTTTCGGTGAGGCGGGACGGCGGTTCATGCTGCGCCCCGAGTCTACGGCCCTCGCCGCTGTCGTTATCCTGTTCATCGTATTCACTGCGCTCGCTCCGCAGCTGTTCCCGGCCAGGCTAACCTATATCAGCATCATGGCGGTCGCGGCCGAGCTCGGCATCATGAGCATCGGCGTGACCCTGTTGATGATTGGAGGCCACTTCGACCTGTCGGTCGGCGCAGTGCTCGGCCTCACCTCCTTTGTTGCTGTGGTCCTGATGCGCGATTTCGGCCTGTCGCCGGTGATCGCCACGCCGGCAGCAATCGCTGTTGGCGCCGCGCTCGGCGCGGTGAACGGCCTGATCGTCGTCCGTTTCCGGATCCATTCCTTTGTGGTGACTCTCGGCACCATGCTGATCTGGCGCGGCGTCCTGATTGCACTGACCGGCGGCTTCCCGATGACGGTCGAGATTCCGCCCTTGTTCAAGGACATCATGTCAGGCCCCCTGATCGGCGGTTTTCGCATGTCGATGGTCTGGTTCCTGGTCATGGGCGTCATTGGAACGGTACTGCTGACACGAACCAAATTCGGTAACTGGGCCCAGGCATGTGGTCAGAACCCGCAAGCGGCTCGCAATCTTGGTGTGCCGGTCGACCGCGTCACCATCATCCTGTTCATGATTGCTTCCGCCTGCGCCGCCCTGTCGGGAGTGATACAGGTAGCCCGTTTCGCATCTGTCGACGCGTTGCGCGGCGAACAGATGGAACTGCAGGCCGTCGCGGTGACGGTAATCGGAGGTACCCTCCTTTCAGGCGGTTATGGAAGCGTCATCGGAACCGTCCTCGGCGCCATAACGTTTGGAATGATCCAGGTGGGTCTGGTATTGGCCGGCGCCCCCGGGCATTTCTTCCGAACACTGACCGGCCTTATTGTTGTTCTCGCCGTTATCCTCAACACGGATGTCGCCCGCCGCCTGGCAAGATCGCGTCCACTCGGTGGCTTCAAGCGAAGCAGCGCCGACGCGGACGCCGCGATTGCGGCCGAAGGAGCGACGGATGACATGCCGGATGTCCCCCAACGCGACGGCGTCCAAACGCCCGGTGAGGCCGGAGGACCAAAGCCATGACCGACAGGTCGGGCCCTACATCGGACCGTCTGCCGATGGGCAGTGGCGCCGGGGACTCGCTGCGAGACAACCGGACGATCCAGCCGATCCCGGAAGACGCCGTTCCGGTCATGGAGGCGGTCGGGGTTTCCAAGGGATTTGGCGCGACAACGGCGCTGGTTGACGTCTCACTCAAAGCCTATGAGGGTCGCATCCTCGCCCTGTTGGGTGACAACGGTGCCGGAAAGTCGACGCTGATCAAGATCTTGTCGGGAGTCTTTCCGCCCGACGGAGGAGAGTTGCGCTTCCACGGCAAACCCGTGACGTTTTCGAATCCCGGCCAGGCGCGCCAGCGCGGCATCGCCACGGTGTTCCAGGACCTTGCGGTTTGCGAACTCCTCTCAGTGACGCGCAACGTCGTCCTCGGTCGTGAACCGCAAAAGTGGGTCGGTCCGCTCAAGTGGCTCGACCTCAAACGTGCCGACGCGATGGCGCGCTCCGCACTGCACAGGCTTGGCGTACGCTGGGAGCGCGGCCTCGAAGAGCGCGGTATGAACATATCGGGTGGCGAGCGCCAGTCTCTGGCCATTGCCCGGGCCATGTTCTTCGGCTCGTCATTGCTGATCCTGGACGAGCCTACCTCGGCGCTCGCCGTCCGGCAGGCGGGTCGGGTTCTCGACCACATCGCCAGGGCCCGCGACGAGGGGCAGGCCGTGATCCTCATTACTCACAATTTCCGACACGCCCTTTCGGTCGCCGACGATCTGACGGTACTCGCACAAGGACGGGTCGCCGGTACCTTTCGTCGAGATCAAATCGAACTGGAGGAGTTGACCGAACTCGTCGCAAGCGTGGGTTGACCCGCTGCCGATCCTGTTCGGCCGCGATTGCCATCAGCCTTGCCGGCTGCCTCGCTCCAGATCCTGAAAAGCCAATCGCAAGCGTTCGACACCGCGGCGCGTGGTATCCTGGTCGACACCGGCATATCCGAGAAACATCCCCTGCTCGGGTTCTGCAAAACGGTAGTGCGGGGACATCCGCGAGAAGTCGACGCCGCGCTTCATCGCTGCGACCAAAACATCGCCATCGTCCATCGGTCGCTTGAAGCGGCCCATCAGCTGCATGCCGGTATCGATCTCCCGCACGGACAGCCATCGATCGAGACGTGTGTTGCACATTGCAACAAACTCCCGCTGCCGGCGGGCGTAGAGGCGCCGCATGCGGCGCAGATGAATGGCAAAGAAACCCTGGCTGATGAAATCGGCCACTGCGGCCTGAAGCAGGAGCGGCGGATACTGGCCGCTGACGCTCACCGCGGTCTTGAAGCCCTCGACCAGCGTCGGGGGAACCACGATGTAGGCAACGCGCACCGACGGGAACATCGTCTTGGAAAGGGTGCCCACATAGATCACCCGACCGCTGTCGTCCAGGCCCTGCATTGCAGGTATCGGGTGGCCGCGGAAGCGGTACTCGCTGTCGTAGTCGTCCTCGACGATCCAGGCGTCGTGTTTCTCGGCGATCTGCAGGAGTCGGAGCCGAACCTCCATGGGCATCACCAGGCCCAACGGCCATTGGCAGGACGGCGTGACAAAGATCAATCGCGGCGACGGATTGGCTTTTTCAATACCCCATCCCCCCGGTCCCACCGGAAGCGGCGCGGGCCTACCGCCTGCGCTGACAAAGGCATTATAAGCACCGGCATAGCCGGGGTCTTCGATCCAGAAGCAATCACCGGGATCCATGAATAATCGACCGATCAGATCGAGAGCCGCCTGTGCACCGGTGACGACGATGATCTGGTCCGGCTCGCAATTCACACCGCGCGAGACGCCGAGATACTCAGCGATTGCCAGACGCAGCCGTGGGTGCCCGGCGACCAGATGATACCCAAACAGGTCCTCGCGGATGTTGCGCATATTTGCGGCCACCAGCCTGGCCCAGGTCGTGAACGGAAAGGCCTGAATTTCGGGATAACCGGGATGGAAGGCGATCCGGTCGGGGATCGTCCGATCCCGCCAGAGCGATGTCATCAGCCGGCCGCGTTTCGACAGTCCGGGCAGCCGCGATGCGTGTCGACCGACCTTCGTTCGGCCGACATATTCAGGCAGTGCCGCCACCCGGGTCCCGGAGCCAGCCGCCGACTCGAGGTAGCCTTCAGCCTGCAAGGCATCGTAAGCGCCGATCACCGTATTTCGACTGACTCCGAGATCGTTTGCGAGCTCACGAGTCGCCGGCAGTCGCATTCTCGCGGCCAGTCGCCCGTCCAGAATCTGCGATCTCAGGCTTTCATAAAGCTGACGATAGAGAGGTGTGGCGGAGCCGCGGTCGAGCGCGAGCATATCAAGTGGAAGCTGACGTCGACGCGGCATGAAGTGGTACCTTCCGATTGGCGCAAACCTGACCTTTACATGGTACTGGACTCTCCTTCAGTTGTCCTCTTTACCGAGAAAGCGCGATGCACAGTTTCTGGACCTAGAAATCGGGAGAACCGATATGGCCGCGTCAAAACGCGTCATCATTCATGAAGACGATGTGGGTATGACCCACGGGGCGAACACAGCGTTTGTTGCGCTGTCCGAACACGGTAGCTGCACATGCGGTTCAGTCATGGTGCCCTGTCCGTGGTTTCCCGAGGCGGTGGAGATCGCCGGCAACAATGCGGATCTCGACCTTGGCGTCCATCTGACACTGACCAGCGAACAGCAACCATACCGCTGGCGACCGCTCACCGCGCCACCTCGCTCGGCGGGCCTTACCGATGAACTGGGCTGCTTCTGGCCAGATGTGCCCAGCGCCCGAAAGGCTGCGCCCGAAGCCGTCGAGGCGGAACTCAGGGCGCAACTTGATACCGCGCTCGCAGCCGGAATCGACGTGACCCACCTCGACGCGCATATGGGCACCGCTCAAATGCCTGAGTTTACCGCCATCTATCGCCGCATTGCACGTGAGCACCGGCTGCCGGTGCTGCTGGTCAAGGAACTGGACCACTACAATCCGGCATCCTATGCCGGACCGCTGGACACGGCGCTCTACGACGCTGAAGTTGTCGCCGCACGGGCCGAAGGCCAGCCGATCGTCGACATCGTCTTCGAGACACCATGGGACCGATCGACCGACGCGGAAACCGCCTATCGTCAAATCTTCGCCGAGATCGGCGAGGGTCTGACCTTCCTCTCCATGCACTTCAACCAGCCGGGGGATTTCGAAGTGGTCAATCCCGAGGCGGCCCCAATCCGAACGGAGGAGTATGCGTTGTTCCACTCGGATCGGATCGCGGCGTGGGTGAAAGAGTTCAACCTTGACCTTATCGGCATGCGGCCGCTACGCGAGGCGCTTCGCTCCAAGTCGGCCTGATCCCAAAGCTTCCGGTGCCAGCCGGAGCCGCAGGCGTTCAGGCTACGCCGACGGGCCCATGTCGAACTTCTTGGGATCGAGTGGTCCGGTTGGCCTGGTTGCGGCCTCGTCCGCACTTGTGCCGCCGAGCGCCACCTGGCTCGCTGCCTCGATGTTGTGAATGATCGCATCGGTCTCTTCGTCAGTATGATCGGGATGGGTCGGCACCATGACCGTGCGATTCAGGATCTCCAGCGAACGAGCGCACATGTCCTTCGAGTAGGTCGTGCGGCAGTCTGCATTGTCCGGATGATTGTACGGATTCATCGCAGGATGCGCGGCTCCGATGCCCATCAGGACCTGGTCCCATTCCGTGTAGGTGTGTCGCCCCGTCTTGCCGGCGATCACGACAGGAAAGACGTCGACAAAACGCGCCGCCAATTCCGCCGTCGGCAGGAGATACATGACATGCGCCGCACAATCGTAGTCGGGGCTGTTCATCGGCGACAACTTCAGTCCGAGATTATCGAGGCGAGCCGTCGCCGCCACGATCTTCTTCTTTTCAGCCCGCATCGCCGAAATCATGCCATCGATCCGGTCGAGCTGAACGTTGAGCATGGCCCCCATGAGTTCCGAAGCGCGACCGCCATTTCCGGCGAAGGGCTTTATCCCCTCCGCACGGCCCGTCCAGTAGTAATGGCAGGGATCAATGGCGCATCGCGCCCGCTCGGCAATCTCGTCATTCGAAGTGGCCACGGCGCCCCCTTCACCCGACGTCATGTTCTTGTAGTAGTTGAAGCTGAAGGCGCCGATGTCGCCGATAGCGCCGAACTTGCGGCCCTCGTAGCCGCCTCCAACGCCCTGGCAGGCGTCTTCGATGACTTTGAGATCGTGACGCCTGGCGATCTCCATGATGGCGTCCATGTTACAGGCGGCTCCCCACATATGGACTGGTACAATCGCCTTGGTGCGCGGCCCGATTGCCGCCTCAATCGCCGCCGGATCGACAGTGATGCTTTCGTCGATATCGACAATCACGGGTATCGCGCCCGTGGTCAGCACGGCCGTTGCCGTCGCCATATATGTGTGAGCCGGGATCAGGACCTCGTCGCCGGGTCCGAGTCCGACAGCAATCATGGCCGCGGACAACGCATAGGTACCGCTGACCACCAGCCCTGTATGACGGACATCGAGGTAGTCGGCATAACGCCGTTCGAAGCGCTCGCACTCGCTGTCGTCCTCATAGCGGAACAGTTTCCCGGAACGAATGACGTTTGCGAGTGCTTCTATTTCCTCTTCGCCGACGACGTACATGATCGCTCTCCGCGGTTCAGTCCAACTTTGCCGCGACAGTACACCGTTTATGGTTCCCTCTGAAGAACCAGTCCCCAAGGGGTCGTTGGGGCCACTTATGCCGCCTCACAACCGACGTGCGCGACGGTTCCGTCGGCAAAGGGGATTGCAGTCCATGGTTTTGCTTTATGCCGATACTCTGGCATCCTCGGCAGGATTCTGCGCGCCGATGGGCAGCGCACTGAGAAGGAGTGCCCATGGCCGAAACCCGGCGAGCCGACAGTTCCGACCAAGACCACAGGCGCCGGGAGGTGCTCGACCGGCTTGACCGAGTGAGCGATCCCGAACTCGACGAGTCGGTCGTAAAGATGGGCTTCATTGGTGATCTGGAGGTGGATGGCTCCGAGGTCGCCGTCACCTTTCGCCTCCCGACATTCTGGTGTGCGGCGAACTTTGCGTTTCTCATGGCCGAGGACATGTGCATCGCCATCGAAGCACTCGACTGGGTGGACCGGGCGACCATTCACCTTGCGGATCATTTCGCAGCCGAGCGCATCAACCGGGGCATCGCAGACGGTCTTTCGTCCGAGCGCGTCTTTGCCGATGAAGGTGCCGGTGGCCTTCAGGAGATCAGAACAACGTTTCGGGAGAAGGCCTTTCTCGGCAGGTAGGCCGTTCTTCTTGATGCCCTGGTCGAGCGCGATGATCCGGCGGGCGCGCTGGCGCTGCGCAAGGACGGCCTGGCTGATCTGATCCATGCCGACGATGACGAGCTTGCAGAGGCGGCATCGCGCTATCTGTCCGCCCGTCGCCACGATGGCGGCCCAACTGGTCCGGATGATCCCGCCTTCACAAAACTCGACGGGAGCCCGGTGCGTGAGTCGGAGTTCGCAGGCGATCGTCGAATGACGCGACGCGTGCTTCGCGCCGCCCGCGCCAACGCCGAAATGTGCCGCATCTATCTCGCGGCGCGATACGATGATGAAACCGATTCGGAGGGCGCGAAGACGTGAGCTCAATTGGTTTGTTCGGACCGGGAGACTCGGCTGGCGTCGAGTAGTCTTCCAGGACGCGCGGCGCAACACCAAATGACCAACCGCGCCCAAGGCAGCCACCACGGATTCTTCAGGTCACGGCGGAGCGAATATTGGGACAGGATAGCATTATCGTAGTCGGCGGGGGCCATGGCGGCTCGCAAGTCGTGGCAAGTCTGCGGTCGGAGGGATACGAGGGCCGGCTGACCCTGATCACGGCCGAGACGGATATCCCCTATCAGAGACCTCCCCTCTCCAAGGCCTTCCTCAAGAAAGCAGACCATGAGCTGCTGCCGCTGCGGCCGGCTTCCTTTTACGAAAAAAACGCCATTGATCTGCAGCTCGGCACGGAGGCGGTTTCGATCGATCGCCGTGGTCGCGCCCTCTTGCTTGGCGACAACCGCCGCCTGCCGTTCGACCGGCTGGTGCTTGCCCCGGGTGCCAGGCCGCGGTTACCGGCGATCGACGGCATCCGCCTCGACGGCGTTTTCGCGCTACGCGACGCCAGCGACGCGCGGCGAATCCGCGACCAACTGTTTATGTCGGATTCCATCGTCGTCGTCGGCGGCGGATTCATCGGCCTCGAAATCGCCGCCACAGCTCGGCTGCTTGGCAAAAGGGTGACAGTCCTGGAAGCCGCTGATCGACTGATGGGTCGTGTTGTCGCTCGGCAGATATCCGAGTACTTCCTGTCACTCCACCGCGGCTGGGGAACCGACGTCCGCCTCAACACGCCGGTTGGTCACATCGTCGGCAGCAGCGGCGGGGTCGCAGCCGTCGAAACCGCAATGGGAGACCGGATCGACGCCGACATGGCAATCATCGGTATCGGCGTCGAGCCAAATATCGAACTCGGTGAAAGCGCGGGACTCGCTACCGACAACGGCATCGTCGTCGACAAAAACATGACCACGAGCGCGGGCGAGATTTACGCCATCGGCGACTGCGCCGCATTCGAGCATTGGGAGCTGGGGCGCCGGGTTCGACTCGAGTCTGTTCAGAATGCCGTCGATCAGGCGAAGGCGACCGCCCGAGCACTCGTCGGCAAGGCGGAGCCCTATCGCGATGTACCGTGGTTCTGGTCCGACCAGGGCGACTTCAAGCTACAGATGGTCGGGCTTTCCAACAACGCCACGAGCGGCGTCGTTCGCGGCATCCCGGACGACGGAACCTTCTCGGTGTTTCACTTCGACAATGATCGGCTGGTTGCGATCGACTCGGTCAACCGCGCTGCCGACCACATGGTCGGCAGGCGGATGTTGGCGGCCGGAATATCTCCGTCACCAGAGGCGTGCGCAGATCCGAACACAGATTTAAAGGCACTGATTCGCCGGCCAGCCAGCGGCTAATCGGGATAAGCCAGGATCGCCGATGGCTACGTCAGCAGTCCTTTGACCACCGTGCTTGCCTTGCCGAAATCCATCTGGCCGCGATAGCGCGACTTCAGCGTCTTCATACACTTGCCGATGTCGCGAAGACCGTGGGCTCCGGTTTCCTTGATCAGTTCCGAACAAACCGAACGCATCTGATCATCGTCGAGCTGGCGCGGCAGGAATTCCTGGATGATCGTGATTTCCTCACGTTCCTGCTCAGCCAGATCGAGGCGGTTTCCCTCCTCGTAGGCTTTGGCCGAATCGAGCCGCTGTCGTATCATCTTGACGAGGATCGCCGTTACGTCTTCGTCGTCGACCGGATCCTTTCCGGCCCCACGGGCGGCAATGTCACGATCCAAAATCGCCGCATTGACAAGCCGAAGGGTCGAGGTCTTCCGTTTGTCCTGGTCCAGCGTCGCCTGTTTAAGGGCCGCACCGATCCGCTCACGCAGCATGAGAACCTCCTGAAGACGCGACGCGAGAGAATACCTTCGCCCGGCCGCGGGCGCAACTTTCAGCGCACTTGTAAGTACTTGATTCCGTTGAACTATGAATTTTAGTCCACAGTTGACGTGGTGACATGGCTAACCTAGGTTGCCCGCGCGGTACGCGCTCCGTCGCCGCCGTCTCCGATACTCCATCGGACCCTGCATATGGTTCCAATGACACGGAAATCAAGATGGCCGACACTGGGTGGCATGAGCCGCGCCCAACCGCCCTCCTTCTCCTCGCCGACGGGACCGTCATTGAAGGACATGGCATAGGCGCCAAGGGCGAAGCAGTCGGCGAGGTCTGCTTCAATACGGCGATGACCGGCTACCAGGAGATTCTCACCGATCCGTCCTACGCCGGTCAGATCATAACCTTCACTTTCCCTCATATCGGCAATGTCGGTGTCAACGACGAAGACATCGAGACAGTCAACATGGCGGCCGCTTCCGGGGTGCGCGGCTGCGTTCTCAAGGCCGACGTAACCGATCCGTCGAACTATCGGGCCGCCCGCGGTCTCGACCAGTGGCTAAGGACACGCGGCATTCTCGGAATTGCCGGAATTGATACCCGCGCGCTGACAACGCTGATCCGCGAAAAGGGCATGCCGAATGCCGTTATCGTTCACGACCCGAGCGGTCGGTTCGACCAGGTGAAGCTGGCAGAAACCGCACGGGGCTGGCCCGGGCTGGTCGGAATGGATCTCGCCAGGGACGTGACAGCGGCGCAGTCCTATTCGTGGGACCAGACGTCCTGGGAATGGGGAAA
The DNA here is from genome assembly GCA_024222895.1 of Hyphomicrobiales bacterium. Lineage (GTDB taxonomy): Bacteria > Pseudomonadota > Alphaproteobacteria > Rhizobiales > Kaistiaceae > Bauldia. The sequence continues at coordinate 22,765 of JAAEOR010000150.1, forward strand.
GGGCCACGGCGAATTAACCGCGGCGCATCACCGCGTGGTGGCCATCGACTACGGAATCAAACGCAACATCCTGCGGCTGCTGGCCGATCACAACTGCGCGGTCACCGTCGTGCCAGCAACGGCTGATGCCGACGATATCCTTGGACGCAACCCGGATGGTGTTTTTCTATCAAATGGCCCGGGCGACCCGCAGGCAACCGGGGCCTACGCCGCACCCACGATAGGCAAGATCATCGACTCCGGGGTTCCGACCTTCGGCATTTGCCTCGGCCATCAGATGCTCGCCCTCGCCCTCGGTGCCAAGACAATGAAGATGCACCAGGGGCATCACGGCGCCAATCACCCCGTCAAGGACCTGACGACAGGCAAGGTCGAGATCACGTCGATGAACCACGGATTCGCGGTGGATACTGAATCGCTTCCCGAGGAGGTCGAGCAGACGCATGTTTCGCTCTTTGACGGCTCGAACTGCGGAATCCGTCTGAAAGATCGGCCGGTTTTCTCGGTCCAGTACCACCCCGAAGCGTCACCCGGTCCGCGCGACAGCCGCTACCTCTTCCAGCGTTTTGTCGACCTCATGGACAAGCGCCGGACGGCAACCGCACCGTCTTGATACCCAGGGCTGGCGCGCATTTCTCAGCGCAGTGGAAGGCGCACCGGGAATTGCGCGCTAGATGTTTGCGGGTTCGAACGTATCGCAGGTGTCGAGGGTGCCTTGCTCGTAACCGCGTCTGAACCAGCGGCTGCGCTGTGCCGAGGTGCCGTGATTGAAACTCTCCGGGACCACATAGCCCTGGGTCCGTTGCTGGATGGCGTCATCGCCGATCTGGGCGGCGGCGTTCAGGGCTTCGTCGATGTCGCCGATTTCGAGTATGCCCCGCGCCTCGGCGTCATGGGCCCAGATCCCCGCCAGACAGTCGGCTTGCAGTTCGAGGCGAACGGAAAGCTCGTTGGACTCAGCCCTGCCCGCGTCCCGCCGCGCAGCGTTGACCTTCGGCAACACGTCAAGCAAGTTCTGGACATGATGGCCAATTTCATGAGCGATCACATAGGCTTGAGCGAAATCTCCGGGCGCCTGGAAGCGACTGCGAAGATCCCGATAGAAGTCGAGGTCGATGTAAACCTTCTGATCGCCCGGACAGTAGAATGGTCCTGATGCCGAACTGGCGAATCCGCAAGCTGATCCCGTTCGGCCGGAAAAGAGCACCAGCGTTGGCTCCCGATAATCACTGCCGCCATCGCGAAATATACGGCCCCATGTGTCTTCGGTGTCGGCGAGAACAACGGACACGAACTGGCCCGCCTCGTCGTCGGGCGCACCCAACTCGCCGGTCGGGCTGACACTGTCTCCACTCACCATTGGACTGTTGCCGCCACCCAGCAATTCGAGCGGGTTGATTCCCGTGATCCACGCAATGGCTACAAGCACGATTATCGCACCGATTCCGAGCCCGCCGCCGGTCCTCGTCCGGCTGCCGGTTGGAAAACCCGGGGACCGGCCGGTGCGGCGGCGGAAGCCCCCGGAGCCGCTGCTCGAGCGCCGTCGGTCATCGACGTTGCTGCTTTGCTGCCGTCCACGCCACCGCATCGTAATCCTCCTTGTTGACCTCACCCGTCAACGGATGGCGTCCGTGCTGGTTTCAACCGCAGTGTCACCGCCTGGCCGGTCCGACAAACGAGGCGGTGCCAGCGTAGCGGGAGCAAGCCTGACGCTTGGCCAAACGGATGTGGCCGAATGGCAACAGAGACAGGCAACCGACCCTATTTTGACATCGACCGCCGACAGACGCTTCGGCTGACCCAGGCATCATCGCCGATTTCACTGTGGACGAATCGGATCGTGTCGGCGTCGACAATGGTGCCGCTATGTCTGTGTGAATCCTTGTATGCGACCATCTCGACTGCCTGATTGTCCCAGTCGATCACGCCATAGGTCGTGACCTTGCCGGTGAACGACGACTGGCCCTCCTGATTGCCCTTGACGTCGGCGGCCGGCGGCAGGTCCCAGACCATGTCAGCGACGAAAAGCCCATCCTTCTGATCATGGACCTCGTACGTGTAGGTCAACGTGGTCCACTCGCCGCGGATCAGCAGTGGTGCAGGGTCACAGGTCCAAGCGCCGGTCAGATCCGGAATGTCCGCTTGCGCGGACACCGGTCCGGCCATTCCCACTATCAACAGCGCGGTGACGCTCAACGTCTTGTACATGGTCCACTCCCTTCACGGAATCAGCCGGTCAATCGATAAATCATGCCATTCTCACGCCCTGGTTGGCAACCGGGCTGCAGCGGAGCAACCGATCGCGCCCATGACCGGATTCCATTGATAGCCCGCAACCAACATCGCTTTACAGCCGCTCGGGTGCACCATCATTGCTTGCCGACTTCACGATGGCCTCGAAGATCCTGATATTGTCGACCAGTTCCTCAGGCGTGAAGCGATAGACATCGCGACCTTCAACCGCGTCGACCCAAGCCTCGAAATTCAGCGTGACCGTATCGGTTGCCTCATAGGTCACCTGGCGGCGGCGCTCCGGGGCATCGGAGTGCACCAGATAGGTGGGTTTGCCACGATCGATATTGGCCTCATTGAGTATCTCTACCCAGCCGCTGTCGCCGAACACCGTGACGCGCGCGTAAAACGGTGTTGCGGACAACGAGGTGAGGTTCGCCCGGATGCCCGATTTGAACAGGATACTGGCGGAAACAAAGTCCTCGGCCGGCGGATCAAAGACCAATGCCCCCTTCCGGGCGCGCACTTCGGCCACCGGACCGGCCAGATGGGCGAAAAGATCGGTCACGTGAATCCCGACGGCCGTCATCATGCCGGCGGGCGCATGGGTCGGGTCAAGCCGCCAGTTGGACGCGCCAAGATGGCGAAACTGGTCGTGGCTGATATTTGCCTCGAAGAGCAGGAGCTTGCCCAGATCGCCGGAATCGACCAGCCGTTGAAGTTCTTCGAAGGCCGGGTCAAAGCGGCGCTCGTGGCCAATGCCCAGCACCTTGCCTGCCTTCCGGCACGCCTCAACCACCCGTCGGGCGCCGGCGGCGGTCATCGTCAAGGGCTTCTCGCAGAACAGTTCCTTGCCGGCGGCAATGACACGAAGCGCCTGCTCCTCATGAAGCGCGTGCGGTGTCGCCAAAACCACGCCCTCAACGGCCGGATCGCGCAGGACTTTGTCGAGATCCGCTTCAAGGGCAAAATCATATGGCTGCCGAAACGCCGCAATGTCCTCCGGCGGTGACGGATCGACTCCGTACAGGACGTCGAAGCGCCGGCTCTTTTCGAGGCAGGCGATGATTTGCTTGCCCCACCAACCGAGACCTGCGACGGCAACTCTCATGTAGCCCACCTCCAATGAAACCGGCGGTAGACCAAGGTGGCCTGACCCTTCGCCACCGCGGCACGCCGCGCCTCGGTGACCAGCCAGCGAACATCTATCTTGATCCAGCCCCGATCCTCCCACAACGTCTTGTCGGATTTGATGGTTTCGGGGACGATCTTGAAGCGGCCGATTTCGGTAACGGCCATGGTTTCGTCCCTGCCGGGTGATGCGTCTTCGATCAAAATACCGTCTTCACGATGCTGCTCGCGATCGAAAGTCCCATCACAGGATTGACCTCAACAAATCCGCGTTGGAGGGATCCGGCTTGAGTTCGCCGCGCTCGATCCGCTGCGCAATGTCGACAAGCTTCGCGTTGACCGGCGTCTCGCCGCCAAGTTTCGCCTGCTCGCGCACGACAAGGCCGTTGATTTCATCAACCTCGGCGCGACGGCCCTTGGTCCAGTCCTGCAAGACGGTCACCAGCGTGTCGGGATGAGTCCATCCGGTAAGGACCGCATCGAGAAGCGCCGTCGCATGGTGATCCGGGTCATTCGCCTCGATGCGGGTCTCGCCAAGGATCGGGACAAGATCGTGACCCAACGCGAGCGCCGTCCTTAACGCCTCACGGCCCGACGCAATCATCACATCGTGTATCCCGGCGACCTTGACGGCCTCGGCAAGCGGCAGGTTGAGAATAGCGGAGGGCAGGAATTCCGCCGCGTTGACAACCAGCTTCATCCATTTTGCCGAACGGATGTCATCCTTGATTTCCACAGTGCCGGCATGGCGCAAGACCTCCACGATCTCGCCTTCGCGGCCCCGGGTTGTATCGTCGTAGGCGCCGATGCCGAACCAGGTCCCGGACGGCGGCGTCTGACGCACGACTACACCGGGTTCGAACATGCTTCCGGCAACCTCGATCACGGCGCCGATGGTCCGCTCCGGCCCGACGATCGAAGCGATGTCGTCCAATGTCATCCCGTTTTGCAGGCCGACGACGAGCCCGTCCCTCGCAACAAACGGTTTGATCAGTTCGCATGTCCAGCGCGTATCGTAGGCTTTGACGCCGATCAGAACGATGTCGAAAGAATGTCGCAGCGCCGCCATTTCGCACAGATGGAACACTCGGACCGCCGTGGTGATTGCCTCGTCGGGCATCTCGACGCGTAGCCCTCTGGCGCGCATCGCCTCGATGTGGGCCGGCCATTGCTCGACGAAGGTGACATCCAGCCCCGCGTGAATCAGGTCAGCGCCAAAGGCCGCTCCGTTCGCCCCGGTCCCGACGACCGCAACCCGCTTGCCAGCCATTCAACATTCCGTTGCCAGGTGGGTGCCCATCAACCCGACCGATTAACCGTTGATCAGGTCCGATGGAGGTCAAGCGGTCAATAACACATGCTTTCCAAGCGATCGCCCCGTGGCTCGACTGTATTCAAACTCATCAATCGTCGACGCCCGAACAGACTGCAGCCAAATCGGCGCGACCAGCATGCCGATGATGCCCCTGAACGACCATGAACCTTGAACAGCGAAGCGAGGAGTGAGGACATTCCAAAGGTCCTGATGGACTGAGTCGCATTCCGCCCCAAATTGCGCAACGTGTGGCACAACGAATCAGCAGACTATGCATACGTGCACGTGCTGTGCGGCCTCCTTCCGCTCACTGCGGGCACTATTGTCGGTTGAGCGCGATCGCTACACGATCACCTTCGGAAGTGCTATGGACAGCAACCGATCGCTTCTTTACCGCGACGGCCGCACTGTGGTTGCCACCCAAACTTCCAGAGTTGCAGTTGAACGCCAATCGAAAACGCCGCGATCTTAAGTAGACGTTAGGCGTTTCCGCCTCGCAGACTGCACCGTGACCTCGCGGACCGACGGGGCGTCCTCGCCGCCGGCGGGATCGGGAACGCTCTGGAATGGTACGACTTCACGATCTACGGGTTTCTTGCACCGGTCCTGACCACTCAGTTTTCCCGACCGGCGACCCGACCACGTCGCTCCTTGCCGCCTTCGGCGTGTAACGAGCTGAGCCAGGCGTTCTACCTCGCCGCTTTCGGGGCCATCGGTGTGATCGCGCTCCTGACCACGAGGGAGACGCGGCAAGTGGATCTCGATTGAACCGCCTGCCCATCGTTGAGCTTTGGTTGTTCAATCGGCCGGCGGCCCGGCCATTGCTGCCAGCATCTCAATGTGGTCCGACACCGACAGCCATGTCGGCTTGTTGCGCGCGAATACATACCGTTGCGGATCACCCCAGAACGATGGATCGTCGAAGGTTCCGCCAGCGAAGCCATGAAAGTCCGGCAAGAACTCCAAAGTCCATCCGACAGTGGTGCCGCAAGTGGGACAGAACTTTGTCTTGATCCAGCGGCCGGCGTCGGACGTTAGCGAGAAGACTGTCGGTTCCCCCTGCAGGAAAACGACATCGGCCTTATCGAAATAGACCGAAACCCCAAGGACGCTGCCGGTTCGCCCCTGGCACCATCGACAGGAGCAAGCGCTGACTCGTTTGGGTGATCCCGTGCCGCAGTAGCGGATCGCGCCACAGAAGCATCCCCCCTCATGCTTTGATTCCATCGATTCCGATCCTCCCATTGCTCACGGTCTCCAGCTTGTTAAGTGGCCCGGTTGCCGCGACGCGGCGTCTCACATATCCGGCATCGGCGTACCGTCCCAGGAAATGTCCTCCAGGAGGGCCGTCTCGAGGCCGACGTGCTCGCGCCTTGCGACGGCGATCGAGTACCCGCAGTTTGTGAGATAGAGGATCGTCGGCAGAAGGTCGCGGCCGGACACCAACGCATCGGGAGTGATCAGGAGTTGATGCACGCGTTCCCGGGCCCTCACATTCAGCCCGCCGGTGACAATAGTCGAGCGTCATACTGGCGCCGTGCCCCCGCCTCGACCAAACGCACTCTGCTCGGCTCGCCCGGCACGGCCTCGCAAACCCACTCCGCCGGCGTTATAAAGACGCCGGCATCGAGCCGTGGATCGCACTTGATCATGACAAAGCCATTGGCGGTCCGACGGTAGTCGAAACCAAGGAAGCCGGTGCACTCGAAATCGGCCGACAGCTTCTCGACGAACGGCAGTGCCCAGAATCGTCGATCGATTGAAATTGAACGGAGAAACCGCCGGTCGAAGCGATCACCGGCTCGTACGCACAATGAACCGACACTTTGCCATCCGGCACCGCGCTCAGCGAACAAGCATCCTTACCCTCTCCAAACTCCTGGACGACCCATGGATTGTCGTCGGTTGGCGCGCAACACCCGGCGATCAGCAGTACTTTGGTCTCACCTGTCAGGACGGCTCTCCCTGACGTCTTCCGGCCTCGGGACGGCCATCCACGCTCAGTCGCCAGCATAGACCCTCGTCGCAGTCCAACAATGGAATGGCCCGGGAACCTCTGCAATTCTATCGGGCTCGCCTGGAAAACAATGGATTCGGAGTGCCGGTCAAGCAAGCGATCACCCAAGGAAATGCGTCGGTGACGTAGTAGCCGTACACCCCGTTGACGGTCATACCGTTGCAGGCATCGAGATCTCCGGCGTCGGTAAACTCATAGTCGGCGCGATATAGACCAGTGTAGAGCCCGCCAGGATTGCCATCTCCGCTCGGGCGCTCGCCGGTTCGCAAAGTGTACCCGGAAACCGCTTTGCGAAGGTCTCCCATTTCGCCGCGAAAATAGGAGCCAAAAATCGGAAAACCGTCAGCCGCAAAACCGATCAAGGGTGAACCGTTTGGTCCGGGCTCGCTGTCAAACAGCGCCATTGGATTGCCGTGATAGTGGTATCTGCCGTCGGGCTGTGAATGACCATGGTGATCATCCTCGGCGAAGGGAGCCAGCGGCGACATCGGATCGATGAGCCAGGGATCGATGGCCGGACAACCGGCAAGGACGTTGCCGTTGCGATCGGCCCGGCGGCCATCGGGATCGTAGCAACCGGCAGATAGAATATGAACGACCACGCCGTTCAAGAGAACAGCATCGAACCGCCCATGCGTTAGGGGAGACGGTTTTCCAGTGGCCCTCGGCCTGCGCGGCACTATGAAAGAGCTGGCTATTTCGGCAACGGCTGTAGCGAAACCGCGCTCCGATCCTCCGCCAAAATCATGATTGGGAATGCTGTTTGACAGAATCGTGCACGATTCTTCATCGGCCGTGACGATCACAGCGCCATCGAACGGGCGTTGTTGCTGAAGGTCCATGACCTCCGAGGTATATGCCAAGTCGTAGCTCGCGCAATCGGGTGATGTTTTGGTCAAGATCGCGTCGGTAATGTCGACCCGCTTTGGGGAACTGGCGACGATTTCGACGATCTCGGCGATGCTTTGCGCGGTGGCACACGCCGAGAACAAGAGGTACCCCGCAAAGGCCCACCAGGTAACCAAACACGCGCGGTTGCGGGTCATTTTCCCAACGTCCCCCATTTATCATCAAGTCGGCACGACCGATCAACGCGGATCATCTCGCGGGTTCGTCTCAACGCCATGCAGATCGTTCGATCACGGCGAACTGATCCCTGTGATCTCTGTCGGACCGTTGTCGTACCGGAGCATCAGGCCGTCCGATCCACGCGTCAATGGTGTGACCTGGAAAACGACCCGAACGCCGTTCCGCTGGTGCTATCGCCAATACTATACTCGCTCTTGGTCACGCCCACGAACCCATGACAGCAGAAAAAAGTCGGTGTTCGAGGAGAACAGGTATCGAAACCAAGCCCTGACACCAAGATCGTTGGTGCGCCCCCCTTTGCAGGAGACGAGCATGATTTCGTGAGATCCTTTCCGTGCACATCCGAGGCGATCCACCCGGCCGGATTCGTTGCCACCGGTGGCCGACCCGGTGAATCACGGCTGACGAGAAAACCTTCTCGTTCCAGAACGCCAGGGTCTGTACCCAATTATTCTATCGGGAGTACGCCAGATGACCGATGATTTTCCGCTCGAGGGTGTCGCCCTCACCCATATCCTCGTGGTCGGCGAGATGAACCGCTCAGTGGCGTTCTACCGAGACGTCCTCGGGGCCGACCTATTCCGCGAGTATGGAGGCACGTCAGCCGTCTTTCAGTTCGCCGACGCCTGGCTACTGCTGGTTACCGGCGGCGGGCCCACCGAGGACAAACCGGGCGTGACCTTCGTGCCACCGGAAACACCAAACCGCGTCGGTCACGCCATGACCATCCGGGTCACCGACTGTCGAGCGGCTTATGCGACGCTCACCGGTCGCGGTGCCGACTTCCTGACCCCACCCATGGATCACGGTGTCGAAATTCGTTGCTTCTTCCGCGACCCCGATGGCCATTTGCTGGAGATCAGCGAGGCGCGACCGGCCTAGCGGCGCACCCGTCATTGCCCACTAAGTCGGTGTGGTTCCAACTAGAATGTCAGGGAATCAGGGCCCTTGACGATTGCGTGGCGCCCACAGCTTGCGTATAGACTGCAGTGTTCCAGATTTTGCTCTGCCTTGCTGCGTCTACCCGGTAACGGGGATTTCCTCAAGACACCGCGAACTCGGATACGATGGCCGTGCGATGGTCGCCGGCCCATAACGACGCGCTTCGCGCCTCGAAAAGGAACTGTCTGAAATGGCGATTGGTACTGTCAAATTCTTCAACACCCAGAAAGGCTATGGCTTCATCGAGCCGACCGACGGCGGCAAGGACGTCTTCGTTCATATCTCGGCTGTCGAGCGCTCCGGGATGCAGACGCTGCGTGAGGGCCAGAAGGTCAGCTACGAAGTGGTCAGCGATCGCGGCAAGGACGCGGCATCGAATCTGCAGGACGCGTAAGCGGCCTGACCTGCTAAACGGCAACGAGTTCGGCGCCCAGCGCCGGACTCACCGGAGGCGCCGAACCCGAAACGACCAATCTGGAGAACGACGAATGGCCTTCAAGCCGAACTACCGGCAGGCTCGGAACGAACGAAGTCGCACGAAGGCTGGCAAAAAGCAGGAAAAGCTGCGCCGCCGCGAAGAAACTGCCGCCCAGCGCAAGAGTGACCAGGAGCCGGACGCGCCGTCTGAAGACACTGAGTCTGAAGACACTGAGATTGAATTGCGACCGCCTGCTGAAGAGACCTAGACCGCAGGACAGTTGTTCCTCGGCAGATCCCAATAAGCAACATCAACCCATCACGCCGAGGTTCTGGCTAACGCCGCCGGACCGTAACGCGTTCGGCCATGACCAAACACCATGGTGGCATCCGGGCGAGTTTTGGCGATATCATCATCCATTGCGTAGGGATCGCGAGGGGGCGGTTTTGTGAGACGAAGCGTGAATTATCGATTCGCCGGCATCGTCGCCCTGGGCGCCATCGCGACTCTGGCTGGCTGCGGTGGAAGTGCGCCCCCCGGATTTGATCCTTCCGCCGGGCCGCCGCCGGCCGTCAGCGTTGTGCCGGTCACCGAAAAGGATTTTGCCCAGAGTCAGGAATTCGTCGGCAAGACGGAGGCGTTCAGCCAGGTCGACCTGCGGGCCAGAGTGACCGGCTTCCTGTCCGAGCAGACATTCGCCGAAGGTACGGATGTCGCGGCGGATGCGCTTCTCTTCAAGATTGACCCGTCGGAATACGCCGCTGCCAAGGCTGCGGCCACCGCTGGCGTTGAACGTGCCAAGGCCATTCTCACCGAGGCCGAGCAGCAGCTGGCCCGGACCCAGGAACTGGTCGATCGCGGGACGGTCCCCGAGGCGAATCTCGACGAGGCAGTCGCGACGGAGGGACGGGCACGCGCGGATGTTTCGGCCGCCAACGCCGATCTCAAGATCGCCGACCTCAACCTCAGCTACACCGAAATCCATGCACCCATCGCCGGGCGTATCGGGCGAAGTGCCGTCGATGTCGGCAATCTGATCGGCCCCGATACCGGCATTCTCGCCACCGTCATCGAACTGGATCCGATCCGGGTGGGCTTCTCATTGGCCGAGCGGATCTATCTTGAAGTCGTTCCGGCCATCGAAGCCGGCAAAGTTCCTGACCTGCTGCCGCAACTCCGTCTGGCCGACGGCGAGATGTTTGATCAGGTCGGCGCGATCGCCTTCGCGGACAATCAGGTCGATCCCAATACCGGAACGGTGCGCGTCTACCTCGACTTTCCGAATCCGAAAAAGCTCCTGCTGCCCGGCCAGTTCGTCAATGTCGTCCTAACCAGCGCCGAACCGCAGAAGCAGATCCTCATCCCGCAAGTTGCGGTTCAGCTCAACCAGTCGGGCCCGTTCGTGCTGGTTGTCGGGGGCGATAACCGCGTTGAGCTTCGCCAGATCGAGACGGGTGCCCTGGCCGGGCCTGACATCGTCGTGAAGAGCGGATTGACCGTCGGCGAGCAGATCATTATCGATGGAATTCAGAAGGTCAGGCCCGGCGGCGAAGTGACTGTATCCAGCGTCACGCCGCAGGTCGGCGAGTAATGTTCAGCGCTTTTTTCATCGACCGCCCGAAATTCGCATTCGTCATCGCGATCGTGATGGTACTGGCGGGCACCCTGTCGATGTCGTTGCTGCCGATCTCCGAATACCCCGAACTGACTCCGCCGCAGATTCAGGTGGCCGCGACCTATCCGGGCGCCAGCGCCGAGGTGGTGGAAGAAACCGTCGCGGCGGTCATCGAAGCGGAAGTGAATGGTGTGGAGGGCATGACCTACATGTCCTCCAAGAGTTCAAATGACGGTAGCTACAGTCTGACGGTGACCTTCGATGTCGGTACCGATTCCGATCAAGCCCAGGTCAACGTACAAAACCGTGTCTCGGCGACCACGGCTCGGCTACCGGAGGAGGTGAACCGCCAAGGTGTCAATGTCAGCCAGCAGTCCAGTTCGATTCTCCTAGTCCTCTCGGTGTTTTCACCCGAGGAGAGCTACGACGACGTCTTCCTGAGCAACTACACGAGCATCAATATCCGCGACACCCTCTCCCGTGTCCCGGGCGTCTCAGACGTTTCGCTGCTCGGAGAACGCGACTACGGCATGCGTATCTGGCTGCAACCCGACCGCTTGAGCAGCCTCGGCCTCACCGGTACCGATGTCATCCAGGCGATCCAGGACCAGAACATCCAGGTTTCGCCAGGCGCGATTGGGGAGGAGCCGGCGCCGAGCCTTCAGCAATTTCAGTATCCGCTTCGGGCCAAGGGACGGCTGTCTCAACCGGAGGAGTTCGAACAAATCATCCTTCGCGCGGACAGCGATGGCACAATCGTTCGGCTGTCGGATGTGGCACGGGTTGAACTTGGCGCCGCCAGCTATAGCTGGTTCGGGCAACTCAATGGCGCCCCTGCTGCCCTCGTCGCCGTCTATCAGCTCCCTGATGCGAACGCCCTTGAGGTCTCGCAAATGATTCGCGCCAGGATGGAGGAGTTGTCGGCACGGTTTCCCGATGATCTGGAATACTCGGTTCCCTACGACACGACGCTCTACGTCGAAACGTCAATCCAAGAAGTGGTCGTGACCTTGTTTCAGGCGCTGGTCCTGGTCGTGGTCGTGGTCTTTGTATTCCTGCAGGATTGGCGGGCGACACTGATACCGGCGATCGCCATTCCCGTTTCTTTGATCACGACCTTTGCAGCGTTGCTGGCGCTTGGCTACACGATCAACACGATCAGCCTGTTCGGCCTCATCCTAGCCATCGGTATCGTCGTCGACGACGCAATCATCGTCGTCGAAAACGTCCAGCGGCATCTGGCAGACGGACTCGATTCCAGGGCCGCCACGCGAAAGGCAATGTCAGAAGTTACCGGCCCCGTGGTCGCGACGACTCTGGTCCTTCTGGCAGTTTTCGTTCCGATCACGTTCACACCTGGATTGACCGGCCGTCTGTTTGTCCAGTTCGCCGTCACAATCGCTTTTGCCGTCTGCTTTTCTTCGATCAACGCTCTCACATTGAGCCCGGCTCTTTGCGCCGCAATTCTGCGCGCGCCCAAGCAGGTGAAACGGGGCCCGCTGGCATGGTTCGAAGGCCTGCTTAACGTAACCCGTAATGGATACGTTGCGATCGTTCATCGCCTCATCCGCATCGCCGCCCTTGCGATGGTTGCTTTTCTTGCCGTGGCCGCCCTGACAGCGTGGATGGGCACATCCATCCCCACGGGCTTCCTGCCGCCGGAAGACCGCGGCGCCTTTTTTGTGGATATCAGGCTTCCCGACGGCGCCGCCTTGCAGCGAACCGCGGTCGTGCTCGATGAGGTCGAGGCGATTCTGGAGCAGACCCCTGGCATCGCCGATGTGATTACAGTGGGCGGGTTCAGCATATTGTCCGGGGCGATTGCGCCGAACGCCGCGTTCGCCATCGCGGTGCTCGACCCGTGGGATGAGCGCGACACGCCGGAACTGGGGCTTCGCGGCGTTCTGCTCGGGGTCGCGCCAAAGCTGCTGTCGCTCCCCAGCGCCACGGTCCGACCGTTCAATCCGCCGCCAATCCCCGGGCTCGGGACGACCGGCGGGTTCGAGTTCGTGCTCCAGGACACCGAAGGTCGCAGTCCGGCCGCGTTGGGTGCCGCGGTGAACGGCATGATCATCGAGGCAAACGGCAACGCTGATCTCAGCCGGGTTTTCAGCACCTACCAGGCCAACTCACCGCAATATTTCATCGACCTCAACCGCGAGATCGCCAAGACGCGCGGCGTCGATATCGGTGACGTATTTCAGGTCTTGTCCGCCAATTTCGGCGCTTACTACGTCAATGATTTCAATCAATTCGGCCGACTCTATCGTGTCTTCGTTCAGGCTGAGGCGGAGGCCCGCGCGACGCCCGATCAAATCGGCAAACTGTTCGTCCGCAACCATGAGGGCGACATGGTGCCGCTGAGCGCGCTGGTGACCGTGTCTCCGATTTTCGGCCCGGAAACGATTGAACGCTACAATTTGTTCAGGTCAGCGACGATCAATGGTGACGCGGCCGCGAACAAGAGCTCCGGCGAGGCAATCGCCGCCATGGAGGGCCTCGCGCAGACAACCTTGCCACAAGGGTTCACCTATGAGTGGACCGGTATGTCGCTGGAGGAAATCAAGGCCGGTGCTGCGGGCATGAGCATCATGTTTCTTTCCGTGCTGGTCGCCTATCTCTTTCTTGTCGCTCAATACGAGAGCTGGACCACACCACTGCCGGTCATGCTTTCGGTCGTTTTTGCGGCGTTTGGCGCCCTGGGCGCCTTGCTATCATTCGGCGCCGCGCTGAATGTCTACGCCCAGGTCGGACTGGTACTGCTGATTGGGCTGGCGGCGAAGAATGCCATTCTCATCGTCGAGTTCGCCAAGAACCTGCGCGAATCCGGCACAGAAATCGTTACGGCAGCCGAAGACGCAGCCCGTCTGCGATTCCGCGCGGTGATGATGACCGCGTTCTCCTTCATCCTTGGCGTTCTTCCCCTCGCCCTCGCGGTTGGGGCCGGCGCCGGCGCAAGGCGTTCGGTCGGTATCACCGTCCTGGCAGGGATGCTGGCGGCAACAGTTTTCGGGATCGTGTTCGTGCCGGTTCTCTACGTCGTCTTCACCCGGATGCGGGAATGGGTCAAACGCAGCCCCAAGCAGCCGGCCGAGGCCAACTCCACCGGGTCGTGACCGGCTGCTGCCACCGCCGCTCCCCATCGGCGGGCGACGGCAGCAGCCTTTTGGCCGACCGGCCACCCGGACTGGCTACGCGCCCTTGAAGGCCAGCGCCAGCCGCAGGCTCACGCCTTTGAAACGCGGGGCAAATGCATCAATGGGGATTTAGTAAAGCGTCA
>JAAEOR010000151.1 GCA_024222895.1 Hyphomicrobiales bacterium
GGGTTCTCGGGTCTTTCGACCGGTGCGTATGACAGAATTCGGCCACCGACCACTGGAGCCGTATCGGCAACGGGTGCCGGCGCGGCCACCACGACAGACGCCGGATCGGCTGGGCGCATGTTGGTCGGCTCGTCCACTCTGGACTGCTGTTTCTCGGCGGCAGCAACCGGTGGCGCCTCGACCGCAACCTCGGAATTCACCTCGATGTCGTCTTCAGGCGTAATGGTGCCGCGCAGCGGTTGCAGTTCCGGTTTAGGCTCCGGCTCCGGCAGTGTTGCCGGCTCCGACTCGGACACGGGAAGCAGGCGAGCCTGCTCCTTGGTCGAAGCCGGTGACGGCGCCGGCGTCACCACCGATGTCGTCGCGTCACTGCGGATGGCATCGGCATCAACGCCGGCCAAGGCTGACGGCTCGCTCTCCAACGACGTGGTGACCACGGTCGGCGCCTCCGGCCTCGTCATCACCGCCATGAATGTCAGGCCCAGGAATCCGATGCCGACCCCGATCAGAGCGGCAATCGAGAGGCTTCGGGCGTCAAGCCCGCGATCCCTTGCGCTTGTCGGCAAGGCAGCAAGGGATCGGTCTGGCACACCTGCGACCGGCAGCCCTGCGTCCTCGTAGCGCCGCGCTGACGGCTCGACCAGTGCCCTGGGTGTATCCCCGGATACTGCGCCTTGGACGCGACCGGCCTTTGCCGGCGGCGACTTCCGGAGGTCAAAATAGCTTCTTTGGCGGACCGGATCAGGCGCGAACACCGAACGCGGCCGCTGAGGCGGTGATGCTTCAGACGGTACCGTGTCCTCTTTGACGATGTCTGCCTCAAGAGATCTCAGCTGGTCGCGAAGAGACGCTTCGATGTCTTCCGGGCGTCGCGCTGGTGCCTTGCGATGAACCGGCGCCACGGCTCGCGGTGGACGTGGCAGTTTTCGCGCCTCCTGCCTCACCGCGTCACGCTCCCGAAGCCGCCGAAACGCGGCTTCACCGGGCGACAGTCGAGTTTTGGAATCATCCTTCCGCTGCGGACCCATGGCCATACCCCTACTCTAGCCATTGGCCCCCCGGCCTCCGCTTCCCGTCCGCTTATTGTTGCCCGGTGAATGCGGCGACTCCTTGCTGAGAATGCGGCATCCGCCGGTCGATACGAAGAAAGATAGTGGTGCGGCATCATGATTGCCATTCTACGCCGTGCAACAGATTCCGCCACCCGCCGATGCGACAATTGAATTGGCGTCCGAGCCGGCGGGGGCTGGCGCCTAACGACCCATCGCGTCGATCCGGGATTGGCTGGATTTGGGCGCTACAAGCTGGCCAGAGCAAGGAAGGCCGGGTCGAACGCATACTCGCGGGTTCCACCGTCATTGACCGTCACCCGCAGCCCGTTCGGCATAGCCTCGACGTCAAACACCTCGCTGGCACCCTCAGGCAAAGGCAACCCGCCAATCGCATGCGCGACGGACACCGTGCCGTCCGGATCAAGGCTCAGCGACGTCGGAATACCCGACTCCGACAGCGGATTGGGTTCGATCGATGCCTGATGGCCATAGGCCGAATAGGCCCGGCCTTCCTCGACTCCGAGGACGCCGAGATGACGTCCGTTCCACGGCGGATAAAGCCGCCCGCCATTGCTGAACCAAAGGAAAGTGACCGGATAGTCAGCCGGATTCTTCAAGCTCAGCAACACATCACCCACCGCCGGGCGCACCGCGGCGGTCCAGCCGAGGGGTGAGTCGGGCGACTCGACCAGCATTACGAAGTCCTCGTGCCGATCAGCGACCGGATAGCGATGAAGATCGACGGTTGTGCCGTCAGCGAGCGGCAATTTCGACAGGTCCTCGACCTGCCGGGAAGTGGCGAACAGCGATCGGCCGCGATCAGGGTCGCCCTCCTGAACCATGCTGGGCAGGTCGGCATAGGCCTTTGACGAGAACGACAATCGGCCAGGCTCGGCAAAACGGGTCATCGCGTGGCTCGCTGCCGAAACAGCTCCGGAACCGCCTTCGAAGACGTGGCGCTGATAGGCAAAGGGATGCCCATTCCGCAACGTGATCTCCTTGATCACCCGGGCGCCCATGACCCGCCTCTCCAGACCAAACCGGGCGGTGACGCCATCGGCCAGACGCTCGTCCCCAAGCGGCGTCCACTCGGCGTTTGCAGGCCAGCCATGGGGCGGCGCCGGTTCGACGTCACTCGCCGCGAAAGGGGCGCAGAAGAAATCGCCAGAGAGGAATTTGAGGTTGTTGTCGATCCCGTCGTCCTGGACGATATCTGGCTCCTCCAGCCACGGCGCCGTGTGCAGCGGTTCAATCCGTCTGCCGTCGATGGAAACCTCGAACGCGCGGACATGCCCGACGGCACGGTCCAGCACCAGTTTTACGCCGTCCGCTTCGATCGTGTAGAGGCGCTCAGCCATTCCATCGTCTCCCCTTGAGCAAGGCCAAAGACCGTTCACCACGATCATTGCGGCGGGTCTTCTTCAACCGCGGCATTCTTAGACCAGCCGGCGCAGGTTTTGGAGGGGAAACCGAACCATCGCCGCCGAAGCGCCGCGGATGCCCCGACCGGCGACGACCGGCGCCCGATCCTTGACAGGCGAACCGCCATCCCTATAGTGCGCGCGGGTTTGGCGCGGTCCGTGGTCGCGCCCTTTTGTTTATGGAAATTTGTGCATCTGCCACCCCGGTTCGTGATCGGGGGGATGCTATGGATCGGGCCTATGTTCGCAATCATCAAGACCGGCGGTAAACAGTACAGGGTCGCGCCGGCCGACCTGATCAAAGTCGACCGGCTCGAGGGCGAGGCCGGCGATCCGGTGGCCTTCGACCTGGTGATGATGGTTGGCGGCAACGATGGCACGACCGTCGGCGGCCCGATGGTCGAGGGTGCCAGCGTGACTGGCGAAATCGTCGACCAGACCCGCAATGACCGGATCCTGGTCTTCAAGAAGCGGCGCCGGAAGAATTCCAAGCGCTCCCGCGGCCATCGTCAGCAGATGACCATGGTGCGGATCGGCGACATCCTTTCTGATGGCAAGGCTCCGAAGGCCGAGGCCAAGGCGCCGGACGCCAAATCAGAGCCGGATCGCGCGGAGGCGGCGGAGGTAACAGCCGCGCCCGCCGAGGCAGCAACCGGCGGTGACGACCTGAAGAAGTTGAGTGGTGTCGGGCCGGCACTTGAAAAGAAGCTTCATGCCCTGGGCGTCACCACGTTCGACCAGGTTGCGGCCTGGAGCGCAGACGATGTGGCGCGCATGGACGAAGCTCTCGATTTCAAGGGACGCGTCGAGCGCGAAGACTGGATCGGTCAGGCGAAGCAATTCGTCGCTGATCGCACGTAAGGATAGGAGAGACCCACAATGGCCCACAAAAAAGCCGGTGGATCGTCACGCAACGGTCGCGACACGGCCGGACGGCGTCTCGGCGTCAAGAAGTTCGGCGGCGAGTCCGTGGTCGCCGGTAACATCATCGTTCGTCAGCGGGGCACCAAATGGCACCCCGGCGACAATGTCGGCCTTGGCAAGGACCACACGATCTTCGCCCTTGTGAAGGGGACGGTGGACTTCCGCACCAAATCCGGCGGCCGTTGTGTCGTCTCGGTCAACCCGATGATGGAAGCAGCAGAGTAGCCGGCAACCGAACTTCCGCCGGTGTCACATCGACCCGGCGGTTTGAGTGATTTCAAAGGGGAGATGGGACGCCATCTCCCCTTTTTCATTGCTCGGAGGGAGCCATGGATGCGCAGAACGACGATGAACAGTCGCTCGCTCGGACGATCATAACCCGGCGACTGATACTCAAGGCGCCAAGCGACAGCGAACGCGGCCTGATCGTAGCCCTTGCCTCAGACCCTGGTATTGCCCGAAATCTCGCCGCGGCGCCCGGCAGCTACCAGACGCTCGGCGGGCGCTCCTTCGTTGTCGTCAACCGCAGCGTGCGTGCCCCAATCGGAGTCACCGGGTATGGCCCGATGGTCGATCGTCACGACGCGATCGAGGTCGCGACATGGATCGGCGAGCCGTATTGGGGACGTGGTTTTGCCACCGAAGCGACCCATGCGGTCATCGATGCGGCTTTCGGCGAGACCGGAGTATCTGCGTTATGGTGCGCCAATCGGGTGTCCAACAGCCGGGCGCGCAGGGTGGTTGAGAAATGCGGATTTCAGTTCCATGAAACCGGAATGGTCCGCTCACCTGTCACAATGGGTGCCGTGCCGGTCGAGCGCTTCGTGCTCGATCGCCGTAACTGGACCAGTCTCAAATCCTGGGGCGCGACCGAACGGAGTAGAAGCGATGCGACCCATGACGGCCCGGTCTAGTGGAGCGAATTTGACATTTGAGTCCCGCTCGCTGCAAGGCTCTTGTTCAAATGTCAAATTCAGAAGCTCCACTAGAATCAAATATTTGCTAGTGGTCCTGATGACTCCGACATTTGCTTGAGAGGGTGTTGCAGGTGGGTAGCAAATGTCGGAGTCGGACCACTGAATCGGTGTCGAGGCCGGTCATCCGATCACCGCGTCTTGAACTGCGCATAACGGAGGCGGAGGATATCGCACGCCTGGTTGCACAGATCTCGGACTTCGAAGTGGCCAAGACACTCGCTCGGGTGCCCTGCCCCTATCGAGAAGCGGACGCGGAAGCCTTTCGCTCCGCCGCGTCCGCGGCCATGGCGCTGGGCCTCGACCTGCCGCTCACCATCGCCCTCGACGGTGAGCTGATCGGCGGCATCGGCCTCACCGATATCCGGGGCGGCTGTGACTTCGGTTACTGGCTTGGGCGCGACTATTGGGGGAAGGGATACGCCAGCGAAGCTGGCCGAGCCTTTCTCGACCACGCATTTGAGAACTACGACACAGCCATCATCCGCTCCGGCGTCTTCATCGGTAATGACGCGTCCTTGCGGGTCCAGGAGAAGCTGGGTTTCGAGGTCGTCGGACGGCGGATGGTCCATTGCCTTGCGCGCGGCCGCGTGATCGAACATATCGACACGATGCTTACCCGCGAACGCTTTACGAGCCTGACTTCATGAAGTTTCTCGACCAGGCCAAGGTTTTCGTCCGCTCCGGCGATGGCGGCGCTGGAGCCGTGTCCTTCCGGCGCGAGAAATTCATCGAGTTCGGCGGACCCGACGGCGGCGGTGGCGGCCGCGGCGGCGACGTCTGGGCCGAATGCGTCGACGGCTTGAACACGTTGATCGACTTTCGCTATCAGCAACACTTCAAGGCCGCAAAAGGCGGCCACGGGATGGGGAAGGACCGGACCGGCGCCGGCGGCGCCGATGTCGTCCTGAGACTGCCTGTCGGCACGCAAATCCTCGACGAGGACGGTGAAACGCTGATCGCCGATCTCACTCAGGTCGGGCAACGAGCGATCCTGGCCCGTGGCGGCAATGGCGGATTCGGCAATGCCCATTTCAAGTCGTCGACGAACCGCGCCCCACGTCATGCCAATCCCGGCGCACCGGGGGAGGAACGCTGGTTGTGGCTGCGGCTGAAGCTGATTGCCGACGCCGGTCTGGTTGGCCTGCCGAATGCCGGGAAATCGACCTTTCTGTCGGCGGTCTCGGCGGCAAAGCCCAAGATTGCGGCCTACCCCTTCACGACCTTGCATCCCAATCTGGGCGTCGTTGTCGGCGGCCACGATTTCGTTCTTGCCGACATCCCCGGACTGATCGAGGGCGCCCATCACGGTGCCGGGATCGGTGACCGGTTCCTCGGCCATGTCGAACGCTGCCGCGTTCTCCTTTATCTCGTCGATGGCACGGGCGATGACCCGGTCGATGCTTACCAGACGGTCCGCGAAGAGCTGCGCGCCTACGGTCATGGGCTGGACGACAAGCCGGCAGTGGTGGCGCTGACCAAGGCCGACGCGATGTCGCCGGAAGAACGGACTACTGCTGTGGATGCCCTTGCGGCAGTCGTGGGGACCCGCCCGAGCATCGTATCGGCTGTCAGCGGCGAAGGCGTCGCGGACGTCCTGGCGCATCTTGCCCGTGTTATCGAAGCAGCGAAGGTACCGGACCCTAACCAGGTGCCGGTCGATGCTCCCGAGGCCTGGCGGCCGTGACCAGATGAACACCCCGCTCGATTCCTATCGCCGCATCGTCGTCAAGATCGGTTCATCGCTCCTGGTCGATGGTGGCGGAATCAAGCGCGACTGGCTCGAGGCACTGTCCGCCGACCTGGCGCAGCTTGCGGCGCGGCAGCGCGATCTCCTGGTTGTCTCATCGGGGGCGATCGCGCTTGGCCGGGGCGTGCTGAAGATGCGCCCGGGCCCGTTGAAGCTGGAGGAGAGCCAGGCCGCTGCCGCTGCCGGCCAGGTCGCTCTGGCCGGGGCCTGGGCCGAAACCCTCAGCCGCCATGGCCTGACCGCCGGCCAGGTTCTCCTGACCCTCGGCGACACGGAGGAGCGACGCCGCTACCTCAACGCCCGGTCGACCATCGCCACGCTCCTCAAGCTGCGAGCTGTTCCGATCATCAATGAGAATGATACGGTTGCGACCACCGAAATCCGCTATGGCGACAATGACCGGCTTGCGGCCCGGGTCGCAACGATGGTCGGCGCCGATCTCCTCATCCTCCTCTCCGACGTCGACGGTCTCTACACGGCGCCGCCGGAGACCGACCGGGCTGCCCGCCACATTCCCGCGGTCGAGCGGATCACGCCTGCTATCGAAGCGATGGCCGGAAGCGCCGGTTCCGAGCTGTCGCGCGGCGGAATGCAGACCAAGATCGAGGCGGCTCGAATCGCCACCACCGCCGGGACGACGATGGTGATTGCCAGTGGCCACGACCTCAATCCACTGCGCCGCATCGACCAGGGGGAACGGTGTACCTGGTTTGCCGCCCAGACCAGCCCGGTCAAGGCTCGAAAAACGTGGATCTCCGGTCATGTCGAGACCCGCGGGACGCTGACCGTTGACGCCGGCGCGGTGAGCGCGCTGCGGCGGGGAAAAAGCCTCTTGCCGGCCGGCGTCAAACAGGTTGCCGGACGGTTCGGGCGGGGCGACGCGGTCGCGATCGTCGGCCCGGACGGCGTCGAGATTGGTCGTGGCCTCGTTGCCTATGACGCCGGAGACGCGGTCCGTATCGCCGGACGCAACAGCCGTCAGATTGAGGAAATCCTCGGTTTCGCCGGTCGGGCCGAGATGATCCATCGCGACGACATGGCCCTGTCGGGCGACTA
>JAAEOR010000152.1 GCA_024222895.1 Hyphomicrobiales bacterium
CATGCTCATTCAGGATCTGACCCCGCCGGAATTGGTCAGCCACAGCCCGGTCGACGGCGCCTTGCTGCAACAGGTCGCGCAGATCGCGTTTTACCTGTATGACCAGTACAGCCCCATCGATGATGACGCGGTGGTGAACAGTGTTGAGGTCCGAGACAGCGCCAATCAACTGATCGCCGGGACGGTTTCCGAAAACAACGACAGTTTTACCTTTACGCCTGATGTGTCTCCGTTTGCCGATGAGACGTACACTGTTGCCCTGACGGCAACAGATCTGGCGGGCAATGCACAGCCCTATAGTTTCTCCTTCACGGTCGATGGGCAGCCGCCGGCCGCGCCGACCATCACCGGTGAAACGGTCACCAGCGGAGTGATTCAGGAGCGTCCGGCGCCCAATCAATCCGACAATGCGACCGTCACGCTGACAGGCGCCCGGGAGGACGAGACCGGTGTGTGGATCAACGACGCGCTCAAGGTGATTCCGGGAAGCGGCGCGTGGACGACTCAGGTGTCGCTTGCTCAGGGCGATAATGCACTGAAGATCGAACTGGAGGATCGCGCCGGCAACCGGAGTGATCCCGCCTGGGTCGACATCTTTGTGGATTCTGTGGCGCCGGCGATCACCTCGATCACGCCGGCACACGGGAGTCTGCTGAACACCGTTCCGGCAACCGTCATTGTCGGATTCCAGGAGGCCACCAGCGGGTTGAACCTGGAGGCCTGTACGCATGTGGTGAACGATGCCAGTCAGACGGAGGTGTCCGGCGCATGGAGCATCCTCGGGGACAATCAGCTTGTGTTCACCCCGGCCGCATCGTTCACAGAGACTGAGTATACGATTGATCTGCAA
>JAAEOR010000153.1 GCA_024222895.1 Hyphomicrobiales bacterium
ACGATGGCGGGGTTGTGATCGATTTCGAGCTAGAAGATCAGGCCGATCTGCTGATTCGGCTGGACAATGGAGCTGCCGGAAGCGCAACGATCAGCGCGTGCTCGATCGGCCACCCTAACAGCCTGACGATTGCGGTAGACGGGTCGGAAGCCGGCTTTGATTGGAACCAGGAAACACCGAATACCTATCGGGAACGGTCAGCCGCAGGGACATTGTTGCGCCAGCGATCGCCGGACGACCTGCCGGCCGGCGCTCGGGCAATGAGCTTTCTGCCAGCCGGTCATGCGGAGGGCTACCTCGACGCATTTCGTAATGTGGTCGCCAGCGCATGGCGCGGCATGATGGAGGGCGAGGCCGGCTTTCCCACCTTCGCCGACGGTCTACGTGGTGTCCGCTTGGTCGAAGCCGCGGTAACAAGTGCGGCTGAAGGCCGAACTGTCGATGTCGCGGGGATAGGACTTGATGGCCAGCCGGGGTGAGTCGTCGTAACGTTGGACGATAAACCGATTCAGGACTCGATCTCCTCCATGGACATGGGGTTTGCGCTGCAGGCGCGTTGCCTGGAGGCGGTCGCCCGCGGCGAGGTGGGTGCGGAGCAGTGCGTGGTGCCGGTTACGCGCGTCATCGATGAGAACGTGGCAAACGCCTATCTCGGCATTTGCTACGGGGACGGGCAGGCCGCCTGATCGGCTCGTGGTACCAGTACCACGTCGCCGATCGCGCCTCGCCAAACCCTGCGGAAACTCCGGTCAAACGAGTCAATATTAGGCATCCTTGGTATCAGACCGGAAATTCAACCGTCCGTTCATGTCGCAACTGCAGGCGAGTTGCCCGCTAAGCTTCAATGAAATACCTTTCCTCCTCTTTCTTGGCGTGGTTTGGCGACTGCGGATCGTTGGCCGCACGCGGATCGTGGGGCAACGTGACAGACGCAGATACATCCCGCAGGGCAGGTCCGATGACCGAACGCCGGGAACTGGGGCAGGGCGGTCGTCCGACGCTGAAGACAATATCGAAAATCACCGGCCTTGGCGTGACGACCGTCTCGCGGGCGCTGAAAGACGGACCGGAATTGAGCGCGGAAACCAGGGCTCTGGTCCAATCGATCGCCTCCGATATCGGCTACCGCCCCAATCGGGCCGGCGTCCGCCTGAGGACCGGCCGCACGTTGGTGGTCGGGCTCATTCTCGACCAGAGCGTGACGATCGCCGAGTTCGAGCGCCGCATTATTCTCGGCGTATCAAGCGTTCTCAAGAAGACCGACTACCATCTCGTGGTGACGCCGGTATTGGATGGCGCCGACGCCATGGAGCCGGTCCGCTACATGGTCGAGAATGGGGCCGCCGACGGACTTATCTTCACCCACACCCATCCCCGGGACGAACGGGTGCGGTACCTGCTCGATCGAGGGTTCCCGTTTGTCAGTCACGGTCGGACGGAACTCGATGCTGACCATCCTTTTTACGACTTCGACAACGAGCGCTTCATCGTCGAGTCGGTCGAAAGGCTTGTCGCCCGCGGGCGTCAGCGCTTGGCGCTGGTCGTTCCGCCGGACACGCTGACCTGTGCAGGTCACATGATCGAGGGTTTTCGTAAGGCAACCGATCGAGCCGGCGTGAGCGCAATCGCGGTTGACGGTGTCCATCTGGACAGCGAGCCAGGCGACTTTCGGGCTGCGGCGCGCGCGATGGCCACGCCACCCGACGCGCCGGATGGCATTATCTGTGGCAACGAGACCCGGTGTGTCGCCTTGATGGCCGGTTTGCGGGACGCTGGGCTGGTCGTGGGCGAAGACGTCGACGTGATTGCCAAGGAGACATCCGACCTCCTTAACCACCTCGAGCCGGCGATCGACTCGTTTCGCGAAGACCTTGTCTTCGCCGGCCAGGAAGTCGCGCGTCTGCTCCTCCGCCGGATCGACGGCGCGCCGGTGCGGGAGCTTCAGTCGATCGCCGAGCCTCAGTTCCACTCGCGGATCATGAGGCAGCCGCCGTTGAAGTCGGTCGTGAGCTAAAGCGCCACGCCACTTTGTGTATCGAACAGGTGCATGTTGTTCATGTGCGCATGCAAGCGCATGGTGGAGCCGACGGCGGGTGCCGCGACGGCGCTGACGCGGCAGATTATCTCCACACCGCCGATGCGGCTGAAAATAAGCGTGTCGGAGCCCATTGGCTCGGCGATCTCAACTTCGATGTCGACAGGAACAGCACCTGATCCATCGCGGTTCTCGTCGGTCCAGGTGTTGGTCAGGTCTTCGGGTCGAAGACCGAACACAATCGTCTTGTTGACGTGAGGCCGATAGCGCTCGGCCCGCAATGGTGGGATCTGTAGGCGTGGCCCGCCATCGGGAATGACGAAAAGGTCACCATTCTCGTCGGCAAGGGTGGCATCCAGAAAGTTCATGGTTGGCGAGCCGATGAAACCGGCGACGAAACGGTTGGCCGGAGTGGCATAAAGATCATCGGGCGTGCCAACCTGTTCGATGCGGCCATCGCGCAGCGCAACGATACGATCTGCAAGTGTCATTGCCTC
>JAAEOR010000154.1 GCA_024222895.1 Hyphomicrobiales bacterium
ACCGGCCCTCAAACGGCCGAATCGAAGGAACCAACAACCTCCTCCAAGTGCTTCGCCGCGTCGCCCACGGCTTCACCAACCCCGACAACTTCGCCGCCCGAGGACTCCTTCTGACATGATCACCACACCGACAACAGCGGGCCCGAACCCACCGAAACGCGCAGGGCCGGGAAGAAGGGCTCAGGATACTACTCACTCGGCGGATTCGACCGCCGAGCGAGGACGTCCACCGAAGGAGGCGATCGTGGCACCGCAGCATGAACTCGAGGTCGGCGGACATCGATTCGACCCACGCGACGGTCAGCCGGCACTACCAGACGTCCTTGTGTCCGGAAACCCACCAGACGATGCGGCGCACTACATCGTGCAGCTGGTGCGATCACCAACGCGAGAGGACCGGAGTCGTCTGGAGCGCACCCACCGTCTGAAGCTCACGGACTATGTCGCCCAGCACGGCTACATCGAGCGACTCGCTCCTGCGCAGCTCGACAAACTCATCGAGGACCAATCGGTGCGGGCAATCGTCCGCTATGAGCCAGGATTCAAGATCTCGCCCCACATCGGGACTCACCAGTTCCGCACGGAAGATCGCAGGACAGTCGATGGCCTACTGGTCTGGGTCGTGCTGTTCCCGTCTGCGGAGCCCGAGGCCGTCGCCGAGGAGTTGGCCGAGAGCGGGGCCGAGATCCTCGGCATCATCGACGATCGCGAGCTCGCCGGCTCAGCTCGCATCCGGGTCTTGCTGGACGAGCGCGACCTGCTCAACCGGTTCGCCCACATCGAAGACGTGCGCTGGATCGAAGAGATCACCGAGGACATCGACGACAACGTCAACGCTGCGACGACCAACCAGTCGGGCACGGCGGGGACCGCTCCCGTCTGGAATCAGGGTTTGAACGGCCAGGGACAGATCATCGGCGTGATGGACAGCTCCCCGGCCGACACGGCGCACTGCCACTTCCAGGATCCGGTCGACAACACGCCGTCGTTCTCACATCGCAAGGTTGTCTCATTGCGCAACGCAAATGGGGATGCCGCTGGTGGTCATGCCACGTTCGTGGCCGGTTGCGCTGCAGGCGACGACTTCAACAACCCTGGGGCTGCGGCCCGACGAGGCGCGGCCTGGGCCGCCCGCCTAGCTATGGCGAACCGTCGAGACCTCACGGTCTTCGGCGGGACCGCAAGCCTGCTCTCGGAGTTGAATGCCGCAGCTGCTGCGGGCGCGGTCATCCACTCCAACAGCTGGCACGAGAACAACGTCGACGGTTCGAATCAGGCGATCTACAGCCAGGCGTCCGTTGACACCGACACGTTCACGTGGAACAACGAAGACCACCTCGTGCTCGGGTCGGCCGGAAACACGGGGGAAGAGCAGGGCGCTCCGGGTACCGCGAAGAACGCCATCTGTGTCTCGGCGGCCCAAGCCGACCCGAACGAGATGAACATCGGTGACGGCAACCCTGGCCCGACCGCGGATGGGCGCAACAAGCCCGATCTCGTCGGCGTGGGATGCTCGATCCAGTCCGCAACGGTCGGCACCGCCTGCGGCACCGGCACTCGTGCTGCATGCGCTACGAGCTACGCGACTCCGCACATCGCAGGCGCAGCTGGACTCGTGCGGCAGTACTACACGGAGGGCTGGTATCCGACGGGTGCCCCCGAACCGTCGCACGCCTTCACCCCGTCCGGGGCGCTGCTCAAGGCCACACTGCTCAACTCGACCCGCAACATGACCGGGGTGACCGACGGCTTCCCCGGAGTCACCCAGGGTTGGGGCCTCGTGCGGCTCGACGACACACTCCCGTTCCCCGGCGACCCGATCGACACCCGGGTGTGGGACACCCGCAACGTCGACGGCCTCGCGACGGGCGAAACCGCCGAGCATCACGTCGATGTCGCAGCCAACACCCAGCGGCTCAAGGTGACGCTGGTGTGGGCCGAGCCGCCATCCGCCGCGAACTCCACCACACCACTCGTGAACAACCTGGATCTCGAGGTCGTCTCACCCGACGGCACGCAGACCTTCCTCGGCAACGACTTCGCCGCCGGCGTTTCGACGACCGGAGGCACGGCCGACACGACCGAGAACGTCGAGATGGTGTTGATCAACAACCCGGCACCGGGCGATTGGACGATCCGTGTCGTCGGCACGGCGGTCAACGTGGGTGCGCCCGGCCAGGGCTATGCACTCGTCGCCAGCGCCGATCTCACCGATCCACCTGCGACCACGGGCGACCAGGACACCCTGGTCGTTCGGGTGCAGTTCGCCGATGTGGCGTTCGTGCCGCCGCTGCCCAACCTGCAGAACCTCATGAACGACGTGGCGGCCTACATCGACGAGGTCAGCTACGGCCAGGCCAGCGTCGACCCGCTGTACCGCGGGTCGATCCAGCTCGATCATCCGAAGAGCTACTACTACCACCCCGAACGAAGCCTGCTCGTCGAGCTCGTCGAAGAGGTGGTGGCCAAGCTCATCGCCGCCGAACCGACCGTCTTCGAGGGTCCAACCGGCGACCCGGCCGACGACATCGATCGCATGATCATCGTCACCAACGACGTGAACTTCACCGAGGACTGGGCGACGACCGGGCCCTGGCCGTACAACATGCCCGCAGGGTTCACCAGGCCGATCTCGGTGTCGGTCCAGTCCTACGCCAACAGCGCGTCGCGCTTCACCCATGGACTGCTCCACCAGTTCGGCCTCGTCGATCTGTATGCCCATCCGGGTGTCGTGTTCCCACGGCCCTATGTCGACGAGTGGGACAACATGGCCGGCCTGTTCCAGAACGTCCATCCGCTCGTGTGGTCGAAGCAGCGAGCAGGCTGGGTGACCGCCCATGGCTCGACGATCGACTACATCCCGCGGCCTGCGGCAGGCACCAGCTACTCGGGTCTGAACCCGATCCCGCTGTTCTTGCAGGAATCGACGGCGACGAATCGCAAGGCCATCGCGATCGGTCTGACCGAAGGTGCTGCGGCCATCGACCAGGAGAACGCGTTCTACTTCATCGAGGCGCGGAGCAACAGCCTGGGCGGCTTCGACGACAACCTGCCCGACAGCGGCGTGTTGGTCTACTACGTGAACGAGCTGATCGCCCAAGGCGAGGGCCCGGTCATCATTCGAGACGACGACGTGACCACGGTGACGCTCGCCGACGCGCCGCTCGATGTCGGCGACTCGCTCTCGATCCCCGGACCCGGGATCACGATCGCGGTGCAGGCCGGTACCGGAGGGGCGGCGTACGACATCGACCTTACGTACACACCGCCGGTCACCGACTACAACGTGCGGATCACCCGCGGCGACACGATCGGCGGCCAGTTCTACTCCTACTTCAGCCCCGACATCTGGGTCGACTCACCACGGGGAGGGTTCGACCAGGCCGCCGGGCCAAAGCCCCACGAGGACCGAGACCAGCCGGTGATCGGCGAACTCAACCACCTCTATGCCCGCATCACCAACGATGGTCCCGCCACCGCATTCGACTTCGATGTCCGCTTCAGGATCTCCGATCCGTACCACACGGTCGGCGGCGAAGCAGACTTCGACACCTTCATCGGCATTGCCCACGTCGACAGCCTGGCCGCGGGTGCGAGCACCAACGTCAAGGTCAATTGGACACCGCAGAACACTGGCGAGTCGCATGCCTGCCTGCTCGTCGACATCATCAACCTGGTCGGAACGGACACCAACCCCAACGACCACGAGGCGCAGGAGAACCTCAACAAGGTCACCAGTGTCACCTCGAGCCCGTTCAAGCCGGTCACCAGTCACTACACCCTGACCAACCCCTACGACGAGCCCGCCCTGTTCTACTTCCGGGCCGACGGTGCGCCCCGGGATTGGAAGACGGTGTTGTCGCCGGCGAAGATCCTGCTCAAGCCCGGTGAGCGGATCACCGGCACGGCGACGATCACCCCGCCACTCAACGGCGAGCTGTGTTCGACGGAGTTCCTGCAGATCACCAGCTGGACGCCCAGGGGCGACACGATGATCCCGCTCGGTGGAGCGATGGTGCAGGTCGACCTGCGCCGTCCGACCACGCTGACACTCGACGCAGTCGCGGTCGAGTGCCGCGACGAGGATCTCGAACAGCTGCTGAAGGAGCTCCACGAGCGCAGGGAAGACCGCCCGAGGGCCAAGGCGATGCTCCGGCGGCTGATCCTGAACCGATTCCCCGATGCCCGCGAGCCCGACATCACGACGGCGTTCGAAGTCCTCGAGATGTCGGACCATGCCCTCACTGCGCCGGATCTGTTGAAGCACTGGGACAAGCTCTTCGGCAGACACCGCGAGCGCGAGCCCGAGCGCGAACGACCCGATGTCGATCCCGAGCAGCTCCTGCGAGCGTGCACCCGGATTGCCGCCAAGGGCTGCACCGATCCTGCGCTTCCCGACCAGGAGATCATCGTCCGGTTCACGGGACCCGATGGAGACGTCGAATACCAGACCGTGCTCACCGATGAGCACGGCTGCTTCGAGGCCTTCATGGTGACGATCGACGAGGGCATCTGGCAGGTCGATGCCGAGTACCCGGGCGGCAGGTGCGATGCACCGGCGACGAGCAGGCCGAGGCGGGTCGTCAAGGGTTGCGACTGCGACAAGGAACGGGAGCGGTAGTCATGTCCCGCGAAGTCCCGCGCGAGCAGATCGACCTCCAGCCGAATCCCGAGGTGCTGTCTCCCCCGTACCTCGAGAACCTGTACCGCTGCGCGGTGAACGTCGTCGTCCACGGCTTCGTGCCCCATGCGGAACTCGATGTCGACGTCGATGGCACCGTGACCACCGAGACCGCCCGGTTCCCGCACCCGCATGGTCACAACATGGCACTGCCTGCGCCGCTCGAGGCCGGCCAGATGGTGCGAGTCCGGCAGCGCACAGCCACCGCGCAGAGCGACTGGTCGGTGCCCGAGACCGTCGCCGACCACACCCAGGAATACCCGCACGGTCCACCCCGTCCGGTCATCGATCCCGGGCCTGTCTATGCTTGCGGGAGCCGCACGGGGGTGTCGAACCTGTTGGCCGGTGGATCCGTCTGGATCACGGCCGACGGCGGCGAGGTCGGTCGGGTCGATGGCTGCCGTGAACACCAGGGAGTGAACGTCAATCCCGACTACAGCCTGGGACAGGTCGTGCGGGCGCACTACCAGCTCTGCGACGACCCGAGTGCCCCCTCCGAGGCGAGCACCGCCGGGCCACCTCCTCCCCTGCCGAGGCCGGATGTCCCCGATCCCGTCGAGTCGGGAGAGAAGCTGTGGATCGGCAACATCGTCAACGGCGCACGGGTGACCGTCTGGCGCGGGACCACAGAGCTCGTCACCTACCGCTGCTGGGGGTACGCGCTTGAGATCGGCCTGTCGCCCCCGTTCACTCCGGGTGAGAGGTTCGAAGCCGTCCAACGCATGTGCCCGTCGGATCCTCCGAGCCCCACCGGGACCGGAACGGTTCAGCCCTGTTCTGCACTCGGCGCACCCGGCGTTGCGCCGGTTCAGCTCGGCGACCAGCACATCCACGTGACGGACTTCCATCCCGGTGCGGTCATCGAGGTGTACGTCAATCTCGTCCACAAGGGGACCGGGACGGCGCCGATCGTCGGCCTCGACGATCCGATCGCTTTCGGCGACGTCATCCACGTCGGCCAGGTCGTCGGCACCTGCGTCGGCCAGACGGTGCTCGAACTGGATCCGGTCTGCGTGGCGCCACCCGTCGGCCGTGACCCGAGCGACCACAACATCTTCCCGGTGGGTCACCAGGAGTATCTCGACGGTGATGTGCACGGCAGCGTGTACTACCCGGCCCAGGACGACGGCGCGTCCACTCCTTTCAACGAGCGGTTGGCCGAATCGGGCCGCGTGCCGATCGTCTTCCTGGTTCACGGGCGACACAGCCCCGCGGATCCGAGCTATCTCGGCTACGAGTACCTCCAACGCGAGCTGGCGCGAGCCGGGATCATCGCAGCGTCGGTCGACCAGAATGCGCTGAACGGAGACGCACACGGCGTCGGCAACATCGAGCACCGCGCCGACCTGGCCATCGAGCACATCGTGCACTTCCAGAACCTCGATGCCGCAGCCGGCGACACGTTCTCGAATCGGATCGATTTCGACCGGGTCAGCCTGATGGGCCATTCCCGCGGCGGCGACGCAGTGATCACCGTGCCGACGGTCATCGCCCTTGCAGGAGTGCGGATCCGTTCGGTGCTCGCTCTTGCGCCGACCAACGCCCGCCACGGCGCCGGCCTCGACACGAATCGGCCGACCGGTCATGCGTTCATGACCCTGCTTCCCGCCGGAGACGGCGATGTCCGACGCCTCAACGGCGCACAGTTCTACGACCAAGCCACCGATGTGCCGTACAAGTCCCAGGTGCACGTCGAGAACACCAACCACAACTTCTTCAACCGAGAGTGGCTGTTCGACGACGGCGTCGGCGGACCGATGCTGTCACGGTACGAACACGAGCGGGTCCTGTCGAGCTATGCGATGCCGCTGTACCGCGAGTCGCTGCTCGGCCACTCGGGCATGATCGACTACCTCTCGAATCACCGGCGGCCGGCAAGTGCCAGAAGCGACAAGGTGCGCCTTTCGTTCGGCTGGCCGGAGGCGCTCACCGTCGACGATCACGACGAGAACAACACCATCGACAAGAACAGCCTCGAAGGCGACACCGACCCAACCGGGCTCGCCGCTGACGAATTCGCGTTCCACCAGCACGACCACGACGGGCTGAGCCCCTTCAATGCCAGCTTCTTCGGCGAGTCCCTCGGCATGGTCGCCCAACCCGAAGAAGTCAATGGCACCTTCCGCAGCGAGCTCCCAGATCCGGTCGATGTCGCGGGCCAGGAGATCTGGATCCGGGCGGCCGAGGTCTACCAGCATCCGCTGGCTGCTCAGGGGACGAGCTTCGACCTCGGCCTCGAAGACGGCAACGAGACCGTCGTGTGGGTGAGCGTCGACGACGTCGGTGGGCTGCCACGACCGTACTTGCGGCGCGCCGAGGACCTGGCCAGCCGGCACCAGCGAGACCTCACCAAGACGATGCTGCACACGTTTCGATTCCCGAGTGGGTGCTTCGCCGCACGGAACCGAGAGCTCCAGCTCGAGGAGATCCGTGCGATCCTGATCCGATTGCCGGAGGAGAACCGATTGGCACTTGCGTTCGACGATCTGCAGATCGTGGAAAGGACCTGGTCATGACCGATGCCGGACAGCGGGAACCGACGCCACGCCGACCAGAATTCGAGCTGCCCGAGATCGTCGAACTGACGATCCGCAGGGCGCCATTCGAGGCGCCGAGGCTCCGCCACTTCGAATCGTCGTTGAGCCGGTTCGACGAGGCGATCGAGTTCCACGTGCGGACCAACGAGCCCCTGCCGTACCTCGACGAGCCACCGATGTTGTACGTCGGCGAGACACTGGTCACCGAGATGCGTGGCACCGGCGAGCGCGAGTACACGTTCTTCGCCTTCGACGAGGAACGGCTCGAAGAAGGCGCGCCGATCGCCTTCGGCTTTCCCGGAACCCCGTCCGCGCAACGCCGCGACAGCGAGTACCGGTATCACGCCCCCCGGGGCAGCTGACGTCGATGGTTCCGGCCGGCCTTTGTGCAAGTAGTTGTGGTTTCTGCGGCGCGGCCCTCGCGGACGGCTGATTGCCTGTTCGTCGGCGGCTGGTCACTCGAAGCAGCAGAGGCCGTGTGCGAATCGGCCGAGCCGATCACCGTCACCCTGCTGGAACTGGTCCGCAAGAACCTGGTGGTGCCCCCCGACGATCTCGATGGGCGGTACGGGAGGCTGGAAACAGTCCGTCTCTACGCCCAGCAACGACTCGTCGAGTCAGGCGAGGCAGGACTCGTGCGGGAACGGCATCTGTGCTGGTTTGCCGATCTCGCTGGCATCCGGGCCGGGATCCTCACGTCCAACGAAGCGGACTGGGTTGCGACCACCGACCGGGAGACCCCCAATCTGTTGGGGGCCCTGCGGTGGGCTAACGAGACAACCCAGTGGGCGACCGCCTTGCAGATCAGCGCCGACATCGCTGAGGAAGCGTGGCTTCGGGGCAGAGGGGCCTTCCGACACGCTGCCCAACGCCGCAACGTCCAAGAGCTTCGCAGACTCGAAGCCAGAGTGGCCCGAGAGCTCAACGAGACCGAGACCGCAGCCATA
Source organism: Hyphomicrobiales bacterium (assembly GCA_024222895.1). Classification (GTDB taxonomy): domain Bacteria; phylum Pseudomonadota; class Alphaproteobacteria; order Rhizobiales; family Kaistiaceae; genus Bauldia. The sequence goes on from JAAEOR010000154.1 coordinate 8,166, forward strand.
CGAAGCCAAGCTGTCGAGCTCGACACCGACGAACTGATCGACGAGCTCCTCCACCAACTCGACCAACTGGGACCAATCCGGCTCGGGTCAGAGGCCTGACCCGCGACCCCCGACATCACTCGGCTGAGAGCGGAGGCGAACCCCGCCCCGTCACTTGGACAGCAGTCGGCTTGCCCACTCGGTCACCGCCATGAGCGGGCGGGTCGCGGAGGTACGGTCCGTGCGATGTTGGGGTGTTGGCGCGCTGGTCGTGCGATGAGGCTGGCGAATGAGAGGTAGCTGAACCAGGTTCCGGTCTCGGGCGCGTGCGGACCTGTTGATCGGGTCTCGGCCCAAGATCGACCTCCACCTGTTCATCTGCTGAGCCTGGTGACGGCCGCGCCGATGCGATGGTTAGCGCTGGGCTGGTGCGCCTCAAGGCGCGGGTATTGAGGATGTAGTCGAGTTCCCCGATTCCTTCTACGAACTGACACGCTTCGTCATGCCAGCTCGAGTCCAGTCGTGAGCGGTGGTTGCGGCGCCGGGCGAGGTCTTCTGAGCTCGACACGCATGGCCGACGCGGTCATCCCCATGTAGCGCACTGCGGGTCATCCTCGTTGCGGCGTCCGCGCAAAACAAGGCGATGGGTGCCAGGTTGCGCACGGTTGGCTGTCAGTCGGGAAGCACACGCAGCGTCACTGGTGGACGAGTTTGCGAAGAACCTACGGCAGACAAGGCGGAGGTTCGCGAAGATGTGCTCTGAAGTCAGTAACAGAGAGTGGGAACGGTGGACAACACAACTCTTCACCCGACGGCCGAGCATCGAGCGCATCGGGTCGATCTACACATGTGGCGCGGCACCCCCGAGAACCAGGACCCTGACCGGCCGATCGAAGTGATGATCAACGACGGGTTCATCGTCGGGTTCTCACCGACGCGGCTGCAGCCGGCGTGGGTCGCCTACCGGGTCGCTGACGGTGAGAATCAGCAGCGGTTCGATCGTCCACTGATGTATCAGGACGATATGCGGCTCCCCGAAGCGCATCGGATCGGCCGATCAACGTTCGGCAAGCTCGGCGGCACCCAGCTCCATGTGGGACACATGGCCCCCAACGCCGTGATCACCCGCCAGTACGGACGTGCAGGGCAGCTCGAAACGTTCCTGATGTCGAACATGTCCCCCCAGTACGGGTCACTGAACCAAGGGGTGTGGGCTGATCTGGAAGACGCGATCCGCGACATTGACGACGACCCCGAACGAGACAACGTGTGGGTGGTGGTGGGCCCGGCGTTCGCGGAACATCCCAGCTCCATCGACCGTGGGGATGGCAAACAGCTCCCCGTTCCGGAGAAGTACTTCTGTGTGGTCGTTGATCCCCACAGCTACCCCTTCGACACCCCGTCGAAAGTGAACTTCGACTGCTTCTTGATCCCCCAGAGCGCCTCCGCGGACTCACGGCCCGAGGACTATGTGGTGGAACTCGCAGACATAGAGGAGGCCACCGGGCTCGACTTCTTCACGAAGTGGGGCCGCGAACTCGCGCTCGATGGGCCGGTTTCGTCTGTGGCGATGTGCGACGATCCTGACGACGAGCGGCGTCCGGTGAGCCGCATCGTGGCGTCGTTGGAGGCCCAGCGCTCCGAGCAGGAAGCGGCCCGACAGGAGGCCAAAGACGCGATCGCGGCGGCCGCGGCCGAGCAGCCGGACCCGATCAGTGCGCTGATCGAGGAACTGAAAGCTGAGGAAGCCGCGATCTTGGTGCAAGGTCGACCCTTGACGTTCAGCGAAGTGGTCCGGTTGCAGATGATTCAGCACACCATCGCGGCGCTGATCCGTATCCGCGATGAACTCGCAGCCATCCCACCAGACCCAGACGCGACACCGCCTATTCCGCCGGTGCCCCCAGAGCCCTCACGCCTGGTGACCTACAACGTGGTCGATGACCGCGACGACAAACTGAAACGGGCCGCCTGAACCGCCTGCAACTTCTGGAACACCTTCATCACCCCCAGCACTCCGGTGGTGATCCGCCTCGGATTGTTCACCCAGCGAAGCAACACCATCGCCCGAGCATGGACGCCCTCAACCGACGCGGACGGCACCAAACACGGCCGCGTGCAGTTCAACACCGTCTACCTAATGGACTTCACCGACGAACAAATCGCCGGCACCGTCATCCACGAGATCGGTCACACCCTCGGGATCGGATTCGAGGACTGGCTGCCCTTGTTCAACCATGACAACGGCGACTTCTTCGACGCGGCCAAAGAGGCGCTGCCGCTGCTGCACGCCATGGAGGTCGAACGTGACGGCGGTCCCGGCACCCGGCTGTCGCATTGGGACGAGGACCTCTTCAACAAGGAGCTGATGACCGGATACCAGGAACGCGACGGTGGCGAACACGTGCTGCCGGTCACGATCCAGGTGATGAGGCTCCTCGGCCACGACATCAACGACCCGACCCTGGAGGTCCAGCGAGCATTGGAGGAGCTGATCGAAGAGGTCGCCGGGTTGGTGTTCTCACGGCAAGACGAGGTCGGCATCCTCAACATGGACTTCGTTGACGAGAACACCGAAATCTTCGAAGAGATCCCCCATGGTCTGCTCGATGACGATGAGGGCCTGGTCGAGGGATAGCTCAGCGACGGTAGGCCCGGATCGAGGCTCTGCGGATCTGGTTGCGTACCCTTCTGCGCACGGTGGCACTTTGGTGGCTCGATGCGACGCCACATGGGGGCGGGCGGAGCGCACGTTCTGATGGGCTCGGCGTCTACGCCATCGCCGCGAGCTGACTCGTCCGTGGCGATGAGCCGTTGCCTCACAGAATGCGCGCTAGCACCCATGCCAACGTTCATCGAAGCCCACCCTCTATGTGCCGTTTGAGTGCGGGCGCGTGCTCCTGTGCGTTGAGCTCCCCAGAGGCGGCCCGCGCGGCTTGGCCGATGGCTCCCTACCCGGGCCAGTGGGGTCCGGGTTCTGTGAAGGGAGACCGTCATGCACACGACCGAACTGCTCCGTGCCGGCGACGCGGGGGTGGATCGCACCCGGTTGGCGGTGGCCGGGTTCTTGGCCCGCTACCGGGGTGCGACCCGCACCAACTACCAGTCCGACCTGTGCTGCTACGTGGCCTGGTGCCATCAGGTCGACATGCATCCTCTGGACCTCACCTGCCCTCAGTTGGAGGCGTGGGTTCGTCACATGGAAGAACGCCAACACCTGGCCCTGGCCGCCGTGGCCCGCCGGCTCTCCACGGTCTCGGGCATATTCCGCTACGCCCACCTCGACGGCCTGATCGACGCCAACCCGGCCGAACACGTTCGCCGGCCGAGGGTGCCGGATGATTCGAACCGCAACGGCCTGGACCGAATGGAACTCGCTGCCTGCATCTATTGCGCGGCCGCGGCGGGGCCGATGGACCACGCCTTGTTCTACCTGCTCGGTCTGCGGGTCGGGGAGGCCACCGGCCTCGACATCGAGGACCTCCATACCGGCGCCGACGCAAGATCCGAGATCTCCCGGTATCGGGGCGAAGGGTGACGTTGGTGTGGATCCGGCGCCGGTTCGTGTGCGCCAACTGCGACGAACGCCATCTTGACCAACACGACGAGTTCGAGGGCGCTCTCACGCGCAGACTGGCCCGCCAGCTTGTTGCTGATGCCAAGGACATGTCGATCCGTGCCGTGGTGCGGCGCCATGGTCTGGACTGGCATCTGATACAGGCGCTGGTGACCTCCTGGTCAGCGACCGTCGCGGAGCATCGACGCTCGCGTCGATGCCGGGTGTTGCTC
>JAAEOR010000155.1 GCA_024222895.1 Hyphomicrobiales bacterium
CGATACGCCTTGGAAAAGACTCAAGGCTACTCAGGCTGCGTCCTGAGCTTGTCGAAGGGATGCTAACTTAATGACATTAGCAAGGCCGCAACTTGGGTTAGATATGACCTCCGTCACCCCTGGGATCTTCATACCCTGCCGGCGATACATCATCCGGCGGAACTATCTCGATGTCCCGAATGCGATCCAGCCGAAACATTCGCTCCGCCTGAGCGTGATGGCAAAAGCCGATGAGGTAAGGTGTACCTGAATTGGGCAGGGGTGCTGGGGGGCAGGGGTGCCGGGGGGAAATTACTGCATCTGTAACCAAAGTAACGCTCCCTTGCTCCCCCGCTCCCCTGCTCCCCTGCTCAACCGCCCCCTTGCTCCCCTGCTCCTCTGCTTCACCACCGCCGTGCCACTGAACCCGATACGGCTCGACCACGCGGCGGGTGAGCCGGTCGGTGCCGGCGGTGTAGTAGAGAAGCCGCACGTTTTGGCCGGTGGACATGGCGGTTTCGATGGCGGCCAGACTTTTAGCTTCAGGCAGATGATCTTCCGGCCAGGCAGGAAAGGGGGTTGCCCCCTCGAGGGCTTGCCGGAGGGCGGCCAGAGTTTGCTCGGCGGCCACGTCGGCCGCGGCAAAATCGGCGGGCGTGGCCAGTTGGGCCAGCCGGTCTTTGAGGGTTTGCGGGGTGCGGGTTGGCAGGCGGAGGTAGCGGCCGAGGTCTTGATAGACTTGGAGAGCCAGC
>JAAEOR010000156.1 GCA_024222895.1 Hyphomicrobiales bacterium
CCGAAGAAGCCTGCGCTTTTGGCTCGTTTGCCGAATCGCGGCTCGACCCGTCCGGTCCCCCGGCGTTTTCCTGCCATTGCTTGCCGCTACTCCACACACCTGCGACGGACCCGCCGGTCGGACTCGCACGCTAAATGCGGCAATTTAAGGCGCGGTTAAGGGCCGAATGGGCCGCGCGTTTTCGACATCACGCCCAATCTTGGCAAGGGGTTCCGTCATCGACCGCACAGTCGGCGTCTTCTCTGCGAACGACACCTCTTCCAACGCTGGCCGGTCAGGGGCATAGTCGCCGCCATGACCGACGTTGATTCCAAGCCGATCGGACCCGGCGACCATGTGTTTCTGGTCGACGGTTCCTCCTTTGTCTTCCGCGCCTATTTCCAGTCGATCAATCAGGACGCCAAGTACAACTACCGCTCCGACGGAATGCCGACCGGGGCGCTGCGACTGTTCTCGACCAAGCTCTACCAGTTCGTCCGCGAGGGTGCGGTTGGTATCCGTCCGACCCATCTCGCCATCCTGTTCGACAAGACCGAGGACACCTTCCGCAAGGAAATCTACCCCGATTACAAGGGCACCCGCCGCGATCCTCCCGATGATCTGATCCCACAATTTCCGATGATGCGCGAGGCCGTCCGCGCCTTTGGCCTGGAGCCGATCGAGAAAGCCGGCTTCGAGGCGGACGATCTGATCGCCACCTTCGCTGTCGAGGCGGAAAACGCCGGCGCCGACGTGCTGATCATCTCATCCGACAAGGATCTGATGCAGATGGTCAGCGACAAGGTCCAGTTCTACGATTTCGAGTCGGGTATCAAAGGGCGCAAAGGCTACCGGCCCGAGCGCCGGATCGATATCGACGGGGTCATCGATTATTTCGGTGTGCCGCCGGATCGCGTCATCGATGTCCAGTCCCTCGTCGGCGACACCTCCGATAATGTTCCCGGCGTGCCCGGTATCGGCATCAAGACTGCCTCGGCGCTGATCAAGGAGTATGGCGACCTTGAGACGCTGCTCAGCCGGGCGGAGGAGATCAAGCAGCCCAAGCGCCGGGAGACCTTGATCAATTTTGCCGATCAGGCGCGGATGTCGAAGCAATTGGTCACTCTCGATCGGGCCGTGGAAAGCGAGACGCCGCTAGCCGCCACCCGGGTTGGCGAACTCGATCCGACGCGGCTGATTGCCTTTGCCAAGGCGATGGAGTTGACAACGCTGACCAAGCGGGTCGGCGAGGCCGCCGATATCGATCCCAACACGGTGGATGCGGATCCGCGACTGAAATCCGATAAGCTGCACGACGCCACCTATGCCGCGCGGCTGATGACGGCTGACTCGTCTGACAGCACACCGGGCGGATCCGACGGGGTGAAAGCCGCCGAAGAAGGGGCGACCAGTGACGGCGCCCAGACACCAGCTGTCGCCGCGGCGACTGCCGCCGCTGAAGCTGCGACCACGCCGCCGATGACCGCTTCGTCTTATGAGACCATCGGTGATGCCGAGAGCCTGCAGGCCTGGATCGCCGCGGCGACGGACGCAGGCCGGGTCGCGATTTCTCTCGAGGCGAGTTCCGCCGACCCGATGCAGGCCGATGTCGTCGGTATCGCTCTGGCGGTTTCACCGGGCAAGGCCGCCTATGTGCCCCTCGGTCATCGCAACGGCGAGACCGATCTGCTTGATCCGGGCCTGCTTCCGGGACAGCTGAAGCCAACCGAGGCGCTGGCGGCGCTGAAGCCGTTGCTGGAAGATCCCGCTGTCCTGAAGCTCGCCCACAATCTCAACCCGACACTCGTCCAGTTCGCCCGCCACGGCATCGATGTCGGGCCCTATGATGATATCGTGCTGCTGTCCTATGCCCTTGACGCCGGCAAGGGGGGCAATGGCCTGGTCGAGCTGTCGGAACGCTGGCTCGGTCATGTCCCGTCGGCGCGCAAGGAAATAACCGGAACCGGCCGATCGGCGATCACCTTCGCCGAAGCTCCGCTCGACCGGGCCACGGTCCACGCCGGCGAGACGGCCGAACTGATCCTGCGACTCTGGTCGACATTCAAACCGCGCCTGCCGGCCGAGCGTATGACCAACCTCTACGAAACGCTGGAACGGCCGATGGTGCCGGTGCTTGCGCGCATGGAGGAGCGCGGCATCCAGGTCGACCGCCAGGCCCTGTCGCGGCTTTCGGGCGAATTCGCCCAGAAGCTCGGCGGCCTCGAGGACGAGATCCACACACTGGCGGGTGAGCCGTTCAACATCGGTTCGCCAAAACAACTTGGCGACATTCTGTTCGGCAAACTCGGACTGCCCGGCGGCAAGAAGACCAAGACGGGCGCCTGGTCCACCGGCGCCGACGTTCTCGACGAATTGTCCGCCTCCGGTGTCGATCTCGCCGCCCGGATCCTCGACTGGCGCCAGCTCTCAAAGCTGAAGTCGACCTACACCGATCTGCTGCCCGGGTTCATCCATCCGGAGACCGGCCGCATCCATACCCAATACGCACTGGCGTCGACCAGCACGGGACGGCTCTCCTCCTACGAGCCCAACCTTCAGAACATCCCCATTCGCACCGAGGCCGGCCGCAGGATCCGCACCGCCTTCGTGGCGCCGGCAGGGAGCAGGTTGATCTCGGCCGACTATAGCCAGATCGAGTTGCGGCTGCTTGCCCACATTGCCGACATTCCGGAATTGAAGCAGGC
>JAAEOR010000157.1 GCA_024222895.1 Hyphomicrobiales bacterium
CCCCTGGCTGGGGCGGATGGCTCTGGAACAAGCCCTGCTGCCTCTCGATGAGGACTTGCGACACAGCAGCCTTAATCCGTTCGACTTCTATGCAGCCGCCTGGGAGGGTGGACGGTGCATGGGTCAGCAGATGGGAATTCCTTTCTCGCCGACCGCCGAGTTGTTACTCTTCCGCAAGGACATTTTCGAGAGCAATGGCCTGGCGCCGCCGACAACATTCGACGCGGTTGTTGAGGCGGCGCGGAAAGTTCATGCACCCGCGAAGGGGCGGTATGGTATCGCCTGGAACGCGGCACGCGGGCAGCCCCTCGGGCAAACCTTCATTCAGATCATGGCGGCATTCGGTTCGCCGCCCGTCAATCTTGCCCGCTACGGCGCGGGCTACGACCTGGATGTCCCTTGGGAAAAACTGCAGCCCACCCTCGACAACGAAGCCGGTCGAGCCACCCTCGACTATCTGGTTGAACTCGCCCGCTACTCGCCGCCCAGCATCAGCGCGATGGACTGGAGCGGCCGAACCGACGCCTATCGCAGCGGACTCGTGGCAATGTGCTATGAATGGTCATCGCGCACGCTTGATCTTGAGGAAGACCAGCAATCGCCGGCCCGCGGCAACACCGGTTACGTGCCTCATCCGACCACTGACGGCAGTCCCGGAATAGCGCCCATGGGCGGCTGGGTGCTCGCCATACCATCGAATATCGAGCCTGGTCGACAGCGCCCAGCGTGGCGCGCGCTGCAATGGCTCGTAAGCCCGGAATTCACGAAATGCCTGATCCAGAATGGAAGTCCAGCCAAGTTTCTGCATAGCGTCTCGGCCGATCCGGAAGTCGCTGACCTCATTCCCGTCTTTACCGTCATGGACTCGATGGAGAAGAGAGGGCAATTGCAGATATGGCCACGCCCGCCGATCCCCTTCATGACCTCCATGATGCGGATCGTCGGCCAGGAAGTGCACGACGTCATCTGGGGCGACG
>JAAEOR010000158.1 GCA_024222895.1 Hyphomicrobiales bacterium
CATGCACTCGAACTCGGCTGTTGCCGAGTTCGTTACTCATCGTGCCAAAGTCGGGTAAACCCGACTTTGGTGCATGCCATCCCCGATCGAGCCGGGGACAGGCTCTCCCCCGCAAAACGCGGGGGTGGATTGCTGTTGCATCGTCGCGCGAAAAGCGGCGCACCTCAATCGCCCCTGCGATTCCGACAAAGAGCGGAATGCTCTAGTTCTCGTGGGTACCGATGAGCATCCCCGAGGCGAATGCGTCGCCCGCGCGCGCCTGGCCGTCGGTGAGCGAGACGAGCGCCAGAATGGTTGGCCGATCGCTGAAGACGCAAGGGGATGTGTTCACCTTGCTGGCGTGGAGCGCGTCCTCCTGACCGGTTGCTTTGGCCGGTCTATTGGACGCGCTCCGTGTTGTATCTCTTTTTCGGGACGATGCTGCCGACATCGATTTGAGTCAACAAACGCGCTTAACCCTTGACCGCGCCGAGCGTCAGGCCGCGCACGATATAGCGCTGCGCAATCAACGCAATCAGCACCGGTGGCACCATGGCCACCATCGCGCGGACGCCCATGAACCAGAACTGCACGCCGCGGGTATCGACGGCGCCGGCCATATGTACCGGAACGGTGATCGCGTCGCGGCTGGCGATGGTGATGGCGAACAGGAACTCGTTCCACGAAAACGCGAACGAGATGAGACCCGCCGCGGCGATGGATGGCGTTGCTAGCGGAAGGACCACCGAGAAAAACGCTCGAACATGCCCGCTGCCGTCGACGAACGCCGCCTCCTCCAGTTCGACCGGCAGGTCAATGAAGGTTTGGCGCAGGATCACAACGACGAAAGGTAAGACAAAAGTGGCATTGATGAGGATCAGCGCCAACTGCGTGTCCAGCAGCCCGAGCGCGCGCATCAGAAGATAAAACGGAATGACGGTGGCAACCGGCGGCAGAATCCGCTGTGACAGAAACCACACCGTGATGTCGTTATTCTTGATGGTTCGGAAATCGAAGCGGGCCAACGCATAGGCGGCTGGCGTTCCCAGAATAATCGCCAGGATCGCCGCGCTGACCGAAATGACCGAGCTGTTCTGCAGAGCCCTGCGGGATTCCGGCGAGGCCAGTTGGTCAATCCAGTTGTTAAGCGTCGGGGTGAAATCGATGAAGGGGATACCGAACCCAGCGACCGTGAATGTGTCCAGAGGATTGCGAAGGGACTGGGAGAACGACCAGTAGATCGGAAACAGGAAGACCATGGCGACAGCGATCGCCAGCAGTGAGATCAACGAATATCGGAATGCTGAGCGGGAGACGTCCTTATGCATAGGTTTGCCGCAGCCTTCTGAAGAAAAGCGTCACTATGATCATCACAACGATGAGCAGGCCGTAAGCCATGGCGCTGGCGTAACCCAGGTCAAAGAACCTCAGGCCGGTGCGGTAGGCGAGGAACGAATAGGACTGGGTAGCGATACCTGGACCGCCCCCGGTCAAGGCGAATGGAATATCGAATAGTTTGAGGGCTTCCGCCATCCGCAGCAACAGCACGATGATGATGGTCGGGGTCAGGATCGGCAGTATGACCTCGGCCAGCACCCGCACCTCCGATGCGCCGTCGACGATCGCCGCCTCATAGAGTTCGTCCGGAACCGATTGCATCGCCGCCAGGAAGACCAGGAAGCAGAATGGCGTCCACTGCCAGACGTCGACCAGGATGATGCTGAACAAGGCCCAATCCGGATTGGACAGGAAGGGTATCCCAAGAAAACCGAGCGGCCCCCCTTCCTCGTAAAAGATCGTGAAAAAGGAATAGCCAACCGCGAGCGGCGTCGCAAAAATGGGTAAGATCATGATCGCTCTTAACGCGCCACGACCGAATATTTGCCGGTTAAATAATGCCGCGAGGGCGAATCCCAAGAACAATTCGAGCGGGACGGCAGCTCCTACAAATATCGCCGTGACCCGCACCGCCGTCCAGACCTGACTGTCGTTGACCAGCCGTTCGAAATTGGCCAGGCCGGTGAATTCCGAAATCGTCGTCTGGTTCTTGTGGACAATCGTCTTCGTCTTTGGCTTGCCATTCCCCAGGATGACGGGATTGCCGTCCTCGTCCAGGACCGGCACTTTCTCGCGAACGATCTCGACCTCCGACTCGACGTTGAAGAATGCCAGGTAGAGCGAGTAGCCGAGCGGAAAGATGGTGAACGCGAGTACCCATATGACGGCCGGCAAAAGGAAAACAAACCGGATTCGGCCTTTCCATCGCATCGAAGAGTATCTCGCTGTCAGGGGTTCGTAATGGTCGGCGGGACTTCATCCCGCCGACCACACGTGTTTGGTGGTACGGCGAGGCGTTAGCCGCCGTAGCCGATCGCCGACTGATAGTACTTGAGCTGCTCGTCGCGCCCGAGCCTGTCCGTCACGGCTTCCCATGAGGCGGCGGTGTCGTCGAGGGCTTCCTGAGCCGTCTTTTCGCCACTCATCGCCGACGACAGGTTCTTGTCGAGAATATCCCAGTACTCGAACGTACCGGGGATACGCAGATAAGTGAGAATCGTCGGTGCGTAGAAGGTGTCATAGTAGGCCTGGGTGTAGGTCTTGACGTCCTCGGCATCCCATCCGGCGTTGACATAATCTTCCACCGTTGCCGTTCCGATCGGCTCCAGGAACTGATAGCTATAACCGGGATCGACGCCCGTCCAGCCATGCTGCGCGTTCCACATGGACACCGGCTCCACCGCCATCAGGGCGAGCAGCGAATAGGTGGCTTCCGGGTTGGCCGAGAAGTTCGAGATCACGCCGTGCCAGCTGCCACCAGTGGTGTTGCCAACCGGCACCGGATTGTCGACCTTCACGAATTCACCGGTCTCGTGATCATAGTACTCTTCAGAGGCCGGCAGAATCGCCGCGGCGCAATCGCCCTGGATCTGCGAGCGGCTGGTGTCCTGGCACAACGACCCGACGTCGCCCCAACTGAACACGAACACCGACTTGCCGCGCAGGAAATGATCCCACGCTTCACCGAGGCTCCAGCCGACCTGGGCCGATGGGCCGGTCTCGTGCAACGCCTGGAGAAACTCAAGCGCCTTGACGTGGCCAGGGCTGTTGATCAGCGGCTTCATATCGGTCGGATCGAACCAATACACATTGTGGTATTGGTCGACTTCGTCCCCGGGCGTGACCGCGAACGAGGCTGACAACGACTGGAAGTGATAGTGGCCCTGCTCACCGACTTTCAGGTGAAGCACCATGCCGCTGTCGGGCTCGTCGTCACCATCATCCCAGTTCTTGCCGTTGAAGTATTTGGCAATGTCGAGAAGCTGCTGCCAGGTCGTCGGCGGTACCGGTAGATCGTAGCCGTACTCTTCCTTGAACGCCGCCTGGTGCTCCGGATCCTCCAGGACCGCCTTGCGATAGTAAAGCACCTGACCGTCGGCATCGTTGGCGACTCCGTAGCCTTCGCCTTCCCAGGTATGCAGGGCTTTGAGCGACGGCGGCATGGAATCGTAGGTCCACTTCGGATAATCGCCCGACTCCATCAGTTCATCGATGGCGAAGCCGAAGCCATCCGGCACGATGTCGCCGTACCAAAACGCGCCGACCATGAACGCATCGTACTGTCCCGTCGCGTTCCTGAGGTCGAGCATCATTTTCGTGTAATGCTCGGCAAACGGCAGCTCGATGATATTCAGCTTGGCGCCGGTCAGTTCCTCCCACGGACCGCGGAACGCATAGAGCGGCCCGGAGATACCGCCTTTCGGCCCGCCGGAGTTCACCGTGACGCTGATTTCTTCGCCTTCAAACGGCTTCTGGTCAGGACCAAAAAGCGCACCGAGATCGTCGGCGTTCACCGTGATTTCAGTATTGTCGTAGGTCTCTCCCAGCTTCAGCGTGACTGTACCGTCATCGTTCCAGTCCACGAATTCACCGGCCGAGACGGTGCCTGCGGTGGTTAGCAGGGCCGCTGCAGCCAAAGTTCCTATTGCTCTTCCGGCCATCATTTCCCTCCCATTGATACATCTGTGTCGGCGGATGCAGAGCCCCCGCAAAAGAAAACAACACAGCGGATTTATTGTGCATTTTCCAACCGGCTTCACAATCCCTTGGTGAGAGAGAGTTGAGAGAGAGCGTTCGCTCGGCGCTCATTTTGACAGATCTCACGTCCGCACCCGCCAATCCTGATAGCGTCGTGACGGGCGCGCTTCGGATTTGTCCGACACCGACTCGACAACGTGCTTTCGTACCATGGCGGATGCGGTGGCCTTTATGACCGGAGCCATGCCGCCACCCAAAGACGAACGTTAGGCAGTCTGAAACGGCTGGTCGGCCACGATGCCGGCGGTCGCGCCGGGATTGCTGGTCAAAACGCGTCGCGCCAGCCCCATTGGTCGGCAAGCGCGAGACACTCCTTCCAGTTCTCGACCGCTCCGGTCGTCGTGACCGCTCGCAGACTTGCTGCAGCGCTGGCGCTCGCGAGCGCCAGCGACTCGACCAACGGCCAGTTCTCGTGGATTCCAATGAGCATCCCCGAGGCAAATGCGTCGCCAGCGCCATTTGATCCCTTGATCGCCTCTGGGGGGACGCGCACTGACGGTCTTCGGATTGGCGAAAGATCGCGATCGACCGCGACGGCCCCGTGCGGGAAATGCACGACGATCAGCTCCGCCGAACTCTTTTCGATAATCGTCAGAGCCGCCTGCTCGCACGCTTCGACCTCGGCAACGCCGTCAACTACCGTGGCCAACCCGGCAAGCGCGCCCGCTTCGGCGTCGTTGATCACCAGATAGTCGAGAAAAGGAAGGATTGGCCGGCCAAGAGCGGCGTTCCGCTCGGCGGGGACCGGGCAAAGCTCGAGATTCGTCTTCAGGCCGGCGGCGCGGGCATTCCTGGCTACCGTCACCCAGCCGGAGGGATCCGCCCCCCATGGGCCGTCCATGGTCGCCAGGGTTCCGGGCAGTCCCAGGTGCAGGATCGCAGCATTGGTGTGAGTCAGATCGAAGTGGTCGGGCGACAGCAGGGCGTGACAACCGGCGTAATAGAAGAATGTGCGCTTGCCGGTCTTTCTGTCGGTCATGACATCGGTGTAGGCGGTCGGTGCCTCGTCGGTGACGCTCATCAGGTTGGCGTCGACGCCGTTGCCGGTACACAGTCCGAGCAGCAAACGTCCGTCTTCGTCGTCGCCGACAAGGCCGATGGCTTCCACCGGAAAGGGTGCGCCAAGGCGTTTCAGATCGACACAGCCATTGGCCCCGTTTCCCCCGCCCTGTCGTTCCTCGGAAACGATGACGGCAATGTTCTCCTGTTCGGGCCAGTGGTCGATCAGTTTGTTGCGATCCACACACCACGAGCCGCCACAGATGATACCTCGCCGTTGGGACATGAGCGCGCCGGAAGCCCTCTTCAGGTGGTCTGGAGATGTCAGTATCGACCGTGCCGTGGCGTCGGTCAGGTGGGCGGAAGGCTTTTTTCCATAGATTACCGTGGCGGGCAATGCTGCGACCGGGCGCGTCGTTGACGGGGCACAAAGCGACACATCCGTATTTCACACGGGGGTGCCCGGCGGCTATGATAGACCTGCAACGAGATCCGGACCCTGGACCTCGGGACTGCCTTGCCCGTCGACTAACTGGTCGGGGACATCGCGAAAGGCAAAGAAACATGGATGCACGGGGCCTCGAACGCCAACGGGACTACGGCTTCGCGACATCAAGGTGAATGGTGAGCTGGCCTGATCGGGTCGGTCTCTCTCGGGTTGGAAGAAGGAAGCGAGCAATGGATCTCGGGCTGGGCGACAAGGTCGCCGTCATTACGGGTGCCAGCGTCGGCATTGGTCTGGCGGTTGCAGAGGGGTTGGCTGCTGAGGGCGCGAACATCGTGCTGGCAGCGCGACAAGGGGACAGGCTCACCACCGAAGCTGAACGGATCGCCGAAAAGCACAATGTCAAGACCAGCGCCGTCGCCTGCGACGTTGCAACGGCAGAAGGCTGCAGCGCGCTGATCGCGGCGACGGAACAGGGGTTCGGCGGCGCCGATATCCTGATCAACAATGCCGGCACCGGGTCGAACGAAACGATCATGGAGGCTGCTGACGACAAGTGGCAGTATTACTGGGATCTTCATGTGATGGCAGCAGTGCGGTTGGCGCGGGGCCTGGTGCCGACGATGAAGCGACGGGGCGGCGGTGTCGTGCTCCACAACGCTTCGGTCTGCGCGGTGCAGCCCCTTTGGTACGAGCCCATCTACAACACCACCAAGGCCGCGCTGATGATGTTCTCCAAGACATTGGCAACCGAGGTGATCGGCGACAACATCAGGGTCAACTGTATCAATCCCGGCTTGGTTCAGACACCGGATTGGGTCAAGACGGCCAAGGAACTCACGGCCGACAGCGGCGGTGACTGGCAAGGGCATCTGCAGGGCGTCGCGGACGAATACGCTGCAATCAAACGCTTTGCCTCGGCTGAAGAACTGGCGCATTTCTTCGTGTTTCTATGCTCTGACAAGGCGACCTACAGCGTCGGGTCGACCTATTTCGTCGATGGCGGAATGCTGAAAACGGTCTGATTGGTGCGGCTCCGTCTTTGATCGGCCCGCCGAGCGCCAGCTCACCTTCTTCATGCGACCTTGGTGTAAGGCCGAATGATCCAGCTTGTTTCGGCCGGCGTCCTGACCGCGGTCGTGGCGTTTGCGACGGCCTTTGCGATCGTGCTTGCCGGTCTCGATGCGGTCGGTGCCTCGCAGGTCGAGTCGGCGTCAGGCTTGTTCGCCCTGTCGATCGCCACCGGTTTCATCACGATACTCCTGAGTATCCGGTGGCGCATGCCGGTCATGGTTGCCTGGTCGACGCCCGGGGCGGTCCTGCTGATCAACACCGGCCTTCAGGACGGCGGTTTCCCCGTTGCCGTCGGGGCGTTTCTCGGCGCCGGGGTGCTGACTGTCATCGCCGGGCTGTGGCGCCCGTTCGGCCGGGCGGTCGCGTCGATCCCGGCATCGCTGGCCGCCGCCATGCTCGCCGGTATCCTTCTGGATATCTGCATCGCACCCATTCGTGCTGTCGGTGAACTGCCGACGCTGGCATTACCGATCGTGCTGGCCTGGGCGGTGACGTTTCGTTTTTCACGGCGTTACGCCGTGCCCGTCGCGGTTGCTGTCACTGCGGTGATCGTCGCGACCGCGACGCCGCTTCCGTCCGCAGCGACTGTCGGCCTGCCGTCTCTGGTCTTCGTCGCGCCCGTGTTCACTCTCGATGCGCTGATCGGCATATCGCTGCCGTTGTTCATCGTCAGCCTTGCGTCGCAGGGCATTCCCGGTCTGGCGGTGCTCAACGTCAACGGCTACCGGCCGAATGTCGGCGCGATCTTCACGGCGACCGGTCTCGGCAGTCTCGTCGTGGCCTTTTTCGGCGCCGTCACGCTCAGCCTGGCGGCGATCACCGCGGCGCTGTCGGCCGGGCCGGAGGCGCACGCTGATCCGGCTCGTCGCTGGGTTGCCGCGGTGGTTGCCGGGATCACCTATGCCTTCCTCGGGTTTGCCGCGGCTTACGCCGCCGCGTTTGTGGCCGAGTCGCCGCCGCTGCTCATCCAGGCGGTGGCGGGGCTTGCGCTGCTCGGCACTTTTGGCGGCGCGCTTACCTCGTCGATGGCGGATGAAAAGGAGCGCCTGCCGGCGATCATCACGTTCATAACCACCGCGTCGGGGGTATCGTTTTTCGGTGTCAGTTCGGCGTTCTGGGGTCTGGTCGCCGGCGGAGCCCTGATGCTGCTGTTGAGAGTCAATCGCCCCTGACGGGCCGGGCGGGTTAACGATTTCGGGGAGGTTGCCGTGACCATTGTCATCGTTGGATCGCAGGGAAATGTCGGTCGCCGGCTTGCAGCGGCGCTTCCCGACGTGATCGGTATCGACCAGTCGCCAGGCGCCGACATCGGCGCCGATCTTGCGACCGTCGACTATGGTAGCGACGAGCTCCAGGCGGCTCTGACGGCCGCCGACGCGGTCGTTCATCTGGCGACAAGTGCCAATCCCAAGGCCGCTGATGACGTCCAGTGGCAGGCCGTCGCCAATACGGCACGACTGGTTGCGGCGTGCGGGCGCGCTGCGGTGCCGCGGATTGTGCTGCCCTCGTCGGATTGGGCCGAACCGAAACCCGGCATGCCTGAGATCAACGCCTATGGCTGGTCGAAGCGGGTGATGGAGGCGTTCGCCGAGATGTATTCGCAGGTTCCCGGCCGCCTCGGGGTGGCGGTCCGCATTGGCTGGGTGCCCCACACCGTCGAAGAGGTCGCTCCCGCCGCCGCGTGGCTGCGCGCCAATTACTGGGACGATGAGCGTCTGGTGAGTGAGTTCCGTTCGGCGTTGGGGTTGGATTAGCCCGCCTTCAGACTCCATGCGGTCTGCAACCCGGATATGATCTTCTGGAAGTCCGATATGGCCCGGTTCGTTCTCATCGCTCAGCTCCAGCTGACGACCCCGTGATCCGTGGTTTTGCTTTCCCTCAGCGTTTTCACCTTCTCGCAGAACACGACCACGTTTCTTGCATCGGATCTTGCCGACGGAACGATCAGTCCATCGAAATCCAGGAAGTGCGCGACCTCTGCGATCTCCTGGGTCCGCGGATACTCGCCAGCCTTTTGTTCGTAGGACAACCGGCCGAAAGTTTCAGTTTTTAGGCCGACCGCGGAAAGCGCCTCGAGATCCAGAAATCGAAGCGCGCGTACCAGCGAGAGATCGATCTCAAACATGCGATACCTGACCTTGCTCGGCATGACCGGCTGCCCGCGCATCAGGTGAAACCGCATTTCTTCGAGTGCGGCCAATTGGGACATTGAGGTGTAGACGACGTTGAAGCTTCCATCATCCCAACGGCCACCCGATGCACTGCACTGGAGCGGGTCCCGGCCGTCGCGGACAAGGCGCCAGACCGCATCGGTGAAACCCACCGGTTCAATGGCTTCAAGCGCATCGATCAGCGCATGGTCGCGCCGCGGCTTCGACATTGGTCAGGCCTAGACGAACACGTCGTTGTCGAGGCGATCGATCACCGCCAGGACCTCCAGGCTGCGATCATTATGGATGAGGTCCATAGCGCGTTCTCCCCCGAGCTGCGGATGACGCGCATAGAGCCAGGCCCTGACCTCCTCCGGGGAGTAGTATTCGTTCAGCCGACCGACAATGTAGTAGAGGTCGGACAGGATCAGCTCGTTCTTCGGCTGTGGCTTGATGTCTCCCGCCTTCCAGCGTGAAACGGTTGCCTTCGAGACATCCGTGATGTTGGCGATGTCCGTTCCTTTCAAGCCGCCGATTTCGGCGAGTTCGCCGATGTAGCGAACGACTGCACTCTGCATAACCTACCTCTGATCATCACGTCGGCTGTGCGCGAGCGGCGTGCGCAGCTGCCAGCCTTTGGGGAACGGGACAACAACCTTGTTATCGTGCGAGTTCCATATCAGTTTCATCAGAACATTTAGTGAAACTGATATGGCAAGTCAACGTCTGACGCCGACGCGCCGGTATATGGCGATGCCATGCTGGCCTAAGTCTCAGCCCGAGCACTTCCGGCTGTCTAGAAAGCCGCGCAGCACTGGTCGGCCTCGAGAGTTTATGAAGCGGACACTCACTCTTGGTGAGCACAATTCGCGTAGTGAGCGAATGTCCAGATCGGCGGGCCGCGTCGGGGTGGCAGTCCGCATCGGCTGGGTGCCCCAAACCGTCGATGAGGGTGCTCCCGCGGTCGTGCGGCTGCGCGCCAACCACTGGGACGATGAGCGTCTGGTCGCCGAATTTCGTTCGGCGCTGGGGCTAGATCAGCCCACGTTTGGTCAGGTTGCGCATAAGGGCACCGGTTCCGAAGGTCCAGGGTGCTGCGTCGGCCGAGTAGACGACCGTATTGGATAGTCGTCCGAGGCGAGGGGAACTGATGGTCACCTCATCGCCGACCTTGTGGGTGAAGCCTTCACCCGGCACATCGCGGTCGTCGATTGGGGCGAACATGGTACCGAGATAGAGCACGACGCCGTCGGGATATTGGTGATTGTCGCCAATCGTTGCCGCCATCAGATCGGCCGGATCGCGGCTGATCTTGTTGAGGGCGCTGGCTCCCGACAGCTTGTAACCCTCGGGCCCGTCCACCGTCAGCGCAATCTCGGCACTGCGGACATCGTCGAGGCTGTAGTTCTTGTCGAACAGGCGGATGAAGGGGCCTAGCGAGGCGCTCGCATTGTTGTCCTTGGCCTTGCCGAGCAGGAGCGCCGAGCGTCCCTCGAAATCGCGAAGATTGACGTCGTTGCCGAGCGTCGCCCCGACAATGGCGCCGGATGAGGCGGCGACCAGCGCGACTTCCGGCTCGGGATTGTTCCAGCTGGAGTCCGAACGCACGCCGATGTCGGCAAGGTGGCCGACGGCGGCCATCGGTGGCGCCTTGGTGAAGATCTCGGCGTCGGGGCCGATGCCGACCTCCAGATATTGCGACCACATATCCCGGTCGATCAGCAGCTGCTTCAACGCCATCGCCTCATCGGATCCGGGCTTAAGGCGGGCGAGGTCGTCACCGATGGCGGTCTGCATCTCGGCGCGGATCGCCATTGCCCGTTCCGGTGCGCCGCGGGCCTGTTCCTCGATCACCCGCTCCAACATGGACACGGCGAAGGTCACACCGGCGGCCTTGATCGCCTGGAGATCGATCGGCGCCAGAAGCCACGGTTTTTCCGCGTCGCGGTTCGCCGCCGGTGTGTTGGCAAGCACGTCGCCGAGCAATCCGATCGGCTCGCCGGCCGCATCGATCGCCAGGGCCGCCGGCTCCGGTGCCTCGCACAGATCTCTGACTGTCGGGGTGGCGGCGCTGATGTCGACAAGCTCGGTACCGCGTAGCGCAACCACCGACGGCCCGTCCTTGTCCGGCCGCCAGATCCGGCCGACGAGGGCCGCAGCTTCGGGATCGTCGGGCAGGGCGAAGGCGGAACTGGCATCAAGTGGCATCAGGCTGTTTCCCGTATTCTTCGGCAGTCGATATCGGTCGCATGTGTCAATGTCCGGTCTCGTGGGTCAAGTGCCGGGTGGTGCGTCAGGCAAAAAGTCCCGCTCCTGCCGTGGTTTGATAGGCATGCCGATCGTCAGGCACGTTGAGTGCGCCTGATCAACTGGCCTCTCCCGTCGACGTTGGGCAGGAAAACAGTCAGTAGACCGATCAGCGGCAGGAACGAACAAACCTTGAAGACGAAGTTGATGCTGGTCGCGTCGGCGAGGATGCCGAGGGCCGCGGCGCCGATGCCGCCGATGCCGAAGGCAAGGCCGAAGAAGACGCCGGAGATCATGCCGATCCGATTGGGGACCAGTGTGTGGCCCATCACAATGATCGCGGAGAAGGCAGAAGCGAGGACCAATCCGATGAGGACCGAGAGCACGATCGTCCAGAACAGATCGGCGTAAGGCAGTGCAAGCGTGAATGGTAGTGTGCCAAGAATCGAGAACCAGATGACGATCTTGCGGCCATAGCGATCGCCGATCACACCGCCGACCACCGTGCCGACGGCGATTGCGAAAAGGAAAACAAAGAGGAGGACCTGCGAAAGCTGAACTGACACGCCGAAACGGTCAATCATGTAGAACGTATAGTAGCTGATCAGGCTGGCCAGATAGACGAATTTCGAAAACACCAGGACGGTCAGAATGATCAGCGCGAACACCACCCGCCTTCCGGGAAGGGTGAAGGCGTGGGCTGATGCGGTGCCCGCCTTGCGGCTGGTCGGTATATCTGGAAGCCGGTGCCGATACCAGGTGCCGACGTTGAAAAGAACGATCATCCCGAGCAGAGCCGCGACAGAGAACCAGGCAATGCTGGACTGGCCAAACGGCACGACGATCAGCGCGGCCAGCAGGGGCCCGACGGCAGTGCCTACGTTGCCGCCGACCTGAAACACGGACTGCGCGACACCATAGCGCCCGCCCGAAGCCAATCGGGCGACGCGCGACGATTCCGGATGGAAAATCGCCGAACCCAGCCCGACCAATCCTGCGCCCAGAACGATGATCGGGTAGGTTGGAGCAACCGAGAGCAGGATCAGTCCAATCAGGGTGCACGCCATGCCGAAGGTCAGTGAATAAGGCTTCGGCCAACGATCGGTATAGATCCCAACGAACGGCTGCAGCAGCGAAGCTGTAAACTGGAAGGCTAGAGTGATTATGCCGATCTGAGTGAAGTCGAGACGAAACGTTTCCTTCAGGATGGGATAGACCGCCGGGATCAGCGACTGGATCATGTCGTTGAGGAAATGCGCCAGGCTGATGGCACCCAGCGTCACAAAGGCGGTTGCCTGGCCTGAGTCGGAGACTTTGGCGGTCTTGGGCGTCACATTCATTCGGTAGGATGCGCGTGAGGCGGCGACGGATTCGCTGCGGTGTTCGGGGCGCCGAACATAAACACTGATGACGCGCCCGAACAGTGCCGGTCGACGGCACCCTGCACGTTGCGGCCCGGCCCTGAACTGGCGCAGGTGGGCTTGCCTTTGTCCGCGACGATAGGATAGAGCCGGCTTCCGGGTGAGCGCTTTCAAACCGCGATCTGGCAGGCAGTTGCGCCCTAGAATCTGACCCTGACTCCGGTCAGGGCGGCGCGGATAGGTTCGAACCCGGTACCGTTTTCGCTGTACTCATACTCCCGGTATCCGAGATAGACCTGTGCTCGGTAATAGTCGAAATTCTGCACCGCCTGCAGACCCCAGGAAAGACTGTCCGAGTGAGGGCCCGTCGTGTCGCTGCCGCTGTAGACATCGACCGATAGTGCCGTTGCGCCGGGTGCAAAGACATGACGCTTGTAGCCGAGTTTGCCATAGACATAGGTCGAGTCGGCTCCGTCGCGCCGTTGGTGATAGGCGGCGGCGCCGGTCATGCTGATGCCGGTCGGCGCGTGTAGCACGGATACCGAACCGTTATACCGGCCCACGCCGTCACGCTTGTCGCTGTAAGCGGCAGCGCTCGCGACCCGGAACGCCCCGAACTCACCGGCATATCGCAGAGCAACATCCCAGACATTGATGCCGGTCGACCTGGAGATCACCTTGGTTCCATATGAGCCGGAGAGCCTAAACCCGGCGAGCGCCGGCGTGTCGTAGCGAAAGCGGAGCTTGCGACCGAGACCGTCATAGTTGGGGAAGGCATCGCCGACCGTTATGTCGGACAGCTCGGCCGTGCCCTTGAAGACAAACAACTGGCCTCCGGCGAGTTTGCCCACGTCTGATGAGCCGATAACCGTCGTGCCGGACAGGTCGATCTCGGCGGTACTGTCAGACGCCATACTGCCCTGACCGAACCACATCTTGCCGAATTCACCACGGACGAAGCCCTCGGCGTGTCTGGTCTGGTAGCGGCCCCAGTCGGGATTGCCGCGGTTGGTCCGGTTCACGTATTTTGTCGAATAGGGGTCGTACTCGGCTTCGTAGTTGGCGCCGAGGATCACCCCGCTGTCGAAACTGGTGCCGAACAACAGGCCAAAACGGGTCGAGGCATTGCCATTGTTGACAGGGCCGTAGCCAAGCGTGTCTTTGCCATCGTCAACGATCAGGAGACCGGGGTCGAACTGGCCATAGAGCCTCAGGTAAGTGCCGTCATCGCCGACCGTCAGCGGCGGAATGAACGTTTCACCAGCGTGTGCTGCGACGCCGATCGCGGCAATCCCGGCCGCTACTACTCCGGCACGTACGGCGCCTCGCGTCATCACCCGCTACAACATCGGCGGTCTGCAGCGGCGGCCCAATGCAACGTTCGCAATACCGTCCATGTGGCGGGCACAACCGGTTTGTACTCCACTCCGAACCGATCCGTATGTGTCCGCTTGGTGACTTTCGAAAGGCTCCAATTCTCAGCACCTGCCGCCGAGTTACGTTCCTTTAGGTGCTCATGCCGCCCAGTGTTTTGGACGGCAAGCGCATCCCAAGACAGGAAACTATTCGAGATCGTATTCCTTCTTGAATTCGTC
>JAAEOR010000159.1 GCA_024222895.1 Hyphomicrobiales bacterium
CGAACCAGCGCTTTTGTGGTTCGTGATCCTGGTCGCGGTGACGCTGCAGACCTCGTTTTTGACCCCGCCGGTGGGGTTCGCGCTCTTTTACCTCAAAGGCGTCTGCCCGCCCGAGATCAAGCTGATGCATATTTACAAGGGTGTCGTGCCCTTCGTGCTGCTGCAGCTGACCGGCTTGGCAATTGTGTTCCTGTTCCCGTGGCTGGTGACATGGCTGCCCTCTGTCGCGTATTAGGGGGGGGTAGGGCTCTTGGGTGACCGCGATCTGATAGACCGTCTACGAGCCGTCTGCGGGCGCCGCCACGTGCTGATCGGCTCCCGCCGAACCAAGCGCTTTCGCACCGGTTTTCGCTCGGGCGAGGGCGATGCGCTGGCGGTGGTGCGACCAGGCACGCTGCTAGAACAGTGGAAGGTGCTGCAGGCCTGCGTGGCTGCCGACAAGATCGTGATCATGCAGGCGGCCAATACCGGCCTTACCGAAGGTTCTACCCCAAAGGGTAGCTACGACCGCGATGTGGTGCTGATCAACACTCGCCGGTTGGACACCTTGCAATTGCTGAGGGGAGGCAAACAGATCATCAGCTTTCCGGGCGCAACCCTTTTCGCCCTTGAAAAGCTACTGGCTCCCCTTGGCCGCCAGCCGCATTCGGTGATCGGCAGCTCTTGCATCGGCGCTTCGGTGGTCGGCGGAGTCTGCAACAATTCAGGCGGGTCGCTGGTTGAACGCGGTCCGTCCTATTCGGAATTGGCGCTCTTTGCCCGCATCACCAAACACGAACAACTGGAACTGGTGAACCACCTTGGGATCGGGCTGGGTGACGCCCCGGAAGAAATCCTGGAGCGGCTCGAGAAGGGCGACTATTCCGACAATGACCTTGAAGAAAGTAACCTCAAGGCGTCGGACACGGATTATGCAACGCGGGTGCGCGACGTAGATGCCAGCACGCCTGCACGGTTCAATGCCGACAAGCGACGCCTTTACGAGGCGGCGGGCTGCGCTGGCAAGCTGGCGGTCTTTGCTGTGCGTCTGGACACTTATCCGACGCATCAAGGCGAGCAGGTTTTCTATGTTGGCACCAACAGCCCCGATGATTTGACTGAGCTGCGCCGCCGCATCCTATCCGAATTCCACACCCTGCCGGTGTCGGCCGAATACATGCATCGCGAGATTTTCGACATCTCCGCCAAATACGGCAAAGACACGGTTCTGATGATCGATAAGCTGGGGACCGACCGGTTGCCGATGTTCTTTGCGATCAAGGGGGCGGTGGATGCCCGGTTGAACATGGTCCCCGGGTTCCGCAATTTCACCGATCGTTTCATGCAGCTCATCAGCCGGGTCTGGCCCAACCTGCTGCCGAAACGGATGTTGGATTTCCGTGACCGGTATGAACATCACCTGATCCTGAAAACCCGCGACGACGGCATCGGCGAAGCCCGCGTGCTGCTGACCGAGATGGCGGGTGCGGGCCATGGCGACTTCTTTGAGTGCACGCCACGCGAAGGCAAGATCGCCGGATTGCACCGTTTTGCCGCCGCCGGGGCCGCGATCCGCTATCAGGCAATCCATTCGAACGAGGTCGAGGATATCTTGGCGTTGGATATCGCGCTGAAGCGCAATGAACGCGCCTGGCTGGAAGACCTGCCTGCACCGATTTCCGACAAGCTGGTGCACAAACTTTATTACGGGCACTTCCTGTGCCACGTGCTGCATCAGGACTACATCGTCAGGAAAGGTGTCGACGTGGCCTCGCTCAAGACTGAAATGCTGAAATTGCTGGATCGGCGTGGGGCGGAATACCCCGCCGAGCACAACGTTGGTCACCTCTATGCGGCCAATCCGGACCTGGCGAAGTTTTACCAATCCGTTGATCCGACGAATTCGATGAACCCCGGCATCGGCAAGATGTCCAAATGCAAATTCTATACGTGAGGAAAACATGACCAACGTTGTCATCGCATCCGCCGCCCGGACACCGGTCGGAAGCTTCAGCGGCAGCTTCGCCACGACACCCGCCCACGACCTTGGCGCCGCGATGCTGGAGGCACTGGTTGAGCGCGCGGGCATCGACAAAGGCGATGTCAGCGAGACGATCCTTGGTCAGGTGCTAACCGCTGCTCAAGGGCAGAACCCAGCGCGCCAGGCGCATATCAACGCTGGGCTGCCGAAGGAAAGTGCGGCCTGGGGCATCAACCAGGTGTGTGGCTCGGGCCTGCGGTCGGTGGCGCTGGGTGCTCAGCACATCATGCTTGGCGATGCCGCGATCGTCGCGGCGGGTGGTCAGGAAAACATGTCGCTGAGCCCCCATGCCCAGGCGATCCGCACCGGGCAGAAGATGGGTGATTTGAAGTTCATCGATACGATGATCAAGGACGGTCTTTGGGACGCCTTCAACGGCTATCACATGGGGCAGACGGCTGAGAACGTCGCCGAGCAATGGCAGATCAGCCGCGAGCAGCAGGACGAGTTTGCAGTGGCCAGCCAGAACAAGGCCGAGGCTGCGCAGAACGCCGGAAAGTTTGACGATGAGATCGCGGCTTTCACGGTCAAGACCCGCAAAGGCGATATCGTCGTCGAAAGGGATGAATACATCCGCCACGGTGCGACCATTGAGAACATGCAGAAGCTGCGCCCGGCCTTTGTCAAAGACGGCACCGTCACTGCGGCCAACGCCAGCGGAATTAACGACGGCGCCGCGGGCGCGCTTTTGATGAGCGCGGACGAGGCCGAAAAGCGCGGGATCGAGCCCCTGGCACGGATCGCGTCCTATGCGACCGCCGGGCTTGATCCGTCGATCATGGGCACCGGGCCAATTCCCGCCAGCCGCAAGGCGCTTGAAAAGGCGGGCTGGATGGTGGGCGATCTGGATCTTGTCGAGGCCAACGAGGCTTTTGCCGCGCAGGCCTGTGCGGTGAACAAAGACATGGGCTGGGATCCTGCGATCGTGAACGTCAACGGTGGCGCAATTGCCATCGGCCACCCGATCGGCGCATCCGGCGCGCGTGTTCTGAATACGCTCTTGTTCGAGATGAAGCGCCGCGGCGCCAAAAAAGGCCTCGCCACGCTTTGCATCGGCGGCGGTATGGGCGTCGCGATGTGCCTCGAGCGCCCGTAATTCAACAAATGCGGGGCGGACGTCTTAGCCCGCCCTTGCCCAAGGAAACTGGAGAACAACATGTCCCGAACAGCCCTCGTCACCGGTGGCAGCCGTGGTATCGGCGAAGCCATCTCGAAAGCCCTGAAAGCCGATGGCTATCAAGTTGCCGCAACCTATGCCGGCAACGACGAAGCCGCCGCGAAGTTTTCCGCTGAGACCGGCATCAAGACCTATAAGTGGAACGTCGCCGATTATGACGCCAGTGCGGCCGGGATCGCTCAGGTCGAAGTCGACCTGGGGCCGATCGATGTGGTTGTGGCCAATGCAGGCATCACACGCGACGCGCCTTTCCACAGAATGACGCCTGAGCAGTGGAAAGAGGTGATCGACACCAACCTCACTGGCGTCTTCAACACCGTGCACCCGGTCTGGCCCGGCATGCGCGAGCGCAAGTTCGGCCGGGTGATCGTGATCAGTTCGATCAACGGTCAGAAAGGTCAGTTCGCGCAAGTAAACTATGCCGCGACCAAGGCGGGCGATCTGGGCATCGTGAAATCGCTGGCGCAGGAAGGCGCGCGCGCAGGCATCACCGCCAACGCCGTCTGCCCGGGCTATATCGCAACCGAGATGGTTATGGCGGTGCCCGAGAAAGTCCGTGAATCGATCATCGGTCAGATCCCTGCCGGCCGCCTTGGCGAGCCCGAAGAAGTCGCGCGCTGCGTGGCATTTCTTGCCTCCGACGACGCCGGCTTCATCAACGGCTCGACAATCTCGGCAAACGGCGCACAGTTTTTCGTCTAAGGCGCAGCCAGGAAAAAGAAGCGGCCATAGCAGTTGGCGTTTGGGCGCCAGCGGTTAGCACTGAAAGGACAAGACGATGACATGGACATTACCGGTTTCGGCGCCATCGACGAACCAGCGCTTTTGTGGTTCGTGATCCTGGTCGCGGTGACGCTGCAGACCTCGTTTTTGACCCCGCCGGTGGGGTTCGCGCTCTTTTACCTCAAAGGCGTCTGCCCGCCCGAGATCAAGC
>JAAEOR010000160.1 GCA_024222895.1 Hyphomicrobiales bacterium
CAGGATTTCTGCGACGGTCTTGGCGTGTCCACCTTTCGCGGCATACATCAGGATCCTTGGACTGGGTGCCGCGCCCCTGCCGAGAAGAGCCGCGACGACTTCAGCGTGGCCACGCCGGGCGGCAACTGTCAGGGCAGTCCACCCAAAGCCACTATCCAAATCGTGCGAGGCACCCCCGTCTAGAAGCGCTGCAACGGTGTCAGTATGCCCCTCTTCCGCAGCCTTCATCAGTGCTGTGTGTGCTCGGGTGTCCTTCAGATCGGGTGCGGCACCCCGATTCAGGAGTAATGCGACAGACTCGGTACTGCCGTTCCTGGCGGCCTCCATGAGGGCGGTGCAGCCCTCATTGTCGTTCAGATCCGGTGCAGCACCCCTGTCCAGCAGCGACGCGACCATTTCGGTCTGACCGTTCCTTGCAGCGCTCATGAGGGCGGTCTGGCCGTGCTTGTCCTGCAATTCGCACGCGACACCTCTTTCCAGGAACGCTTCGACAGTATCCAAATGGCCGTTTCCGGCGGCACGGCTCAGAGCCGAACGGATATACTGCTGATCGGGCCGAGCGCCACTATCGAGGAGCTCCTCGACATCGTCTGTATAGCCTTTCGTTGCGGCGACAATCAGCTTCATACCTGTGGAGAGGCGCGGTGGATACTGTTTTGATTGCCGCATGGGTGTCTTCCAAAGTTCAAGAATATTTGGCTTTGCCGAGACCGAGCGAAAAAACTTCCACTTCACTATCCCACCATGAGCCGCAAAACGGCAACACACACTCGATTTGCGGAGACCAAAACAAAAGCTTCGGTAGATTTGTGCGGGGTCGTGTAATCTGACGTTCGCAGCAACCTGATGAACTGGTGGGAATGGGCTCGATGTGATCATTGGCTGCATCGCATCGATTGCCAATCTGCTATCTGTCGCTTTCGGTCCAGACTTGCCGCCCAATGATCGAACCGACCTCCGCGACGCGGTGTTGAAAGCAGCCGTTGGTGCCTTGCGCAGAAAATTCGCACCGCGGTTGCCGGCAAGGCGTACATGTGCCTTCCGCTGTGCACGCATGATTCCCACTGGATTCTCAGGTCGTCGTCCAAAGCCAGTGTCTCATTCTCGTTGTCTGTAGAATCGGAGGCCCTTTTTTGACCTTTTCGGCAGAAAACTCTGCCAATTTGACTACCTTCCGAATGGCACAAATTGTCGTTATGTTAAGTGGTCTGACCATATGCCAAATGGAAACTTTCAAACGGAACCAGTGCCTTTCCGTATTCCATAGACAAAAAGAAAACAGCCAATCTAATGCCAACTTGACAATTTGGCAGAACTCTGCTTGGTTAAGTGGTATGACCAATTGACAAACTAAAAGGACTGACCAAACTGCCGCGCCCAGGACTCACATTCGGTGCTGGCAAAATGACAGGAGAAGAAACAGTGAAATTTGACCCGATTGCCGCCGCACCGATGCGGGCATCTTGATGCTACCGGTCTGCCAAAGGTGCCAAAGCCTCACCTGCAAAATGACCGAAAACGGATCAATCAGATCAATCCCGAAGAGTTTAGTGAAACAGACAAACACTCGCAGGCGGTTCTCGAGTTTCGGGTTGGGGCCGTCACAATGATTTCTGGAGGAGAAACATGAAAAACACATTTACTTCGCTGGCTGTCGCCGCGTCGTTGCTGGCCGCGCCAGCTGCAATGGCTGCCGACAAGCTGCTCTTGAAAACCCCGATTGCGTTCTCGACCTCGCTTCCGGGCCTCGGCTCGCCGATCCCGCGGGTTGCCGAGCAACTCGACCTGATGTCCGGCGGCACGCTGAAGATGAAGGTCTATGAGCCGGGTAAGCTGGTTCCGCCCTTCGAAATTCTCGAATCCGTTTCTTCGGGCAAAATCAATTCCGGCTACGCGACCGCCGGTTACTGGGCAGGCAAAATCCCCGCTGCGCCGCTATTCTCGGCGGTTCCTTTTGGCCCCGAGGCCGGCGAATACATGGCCTGGCTCTACTACGGCAACGGTCTGTCGCTGTATCAGGAAATGTATGACCAGGCGGGCTTCAACGTGCATGTCATACCCTGCGCCATCATCGCGCCGGAAACCTCGGGCTGGTTTGCCAACGAGATCAACTCTGCCGACGATCTGAACGGGCTGAAGATGCGTTTCTTCGGTCTTGGCGGCGCGGTCATGCAGGAACTGGGCGTGGCAACCTCGCTGCTGCCTGGTGGCGAGATTTTTGCGGCACTTGAAAAAGGTGCTATCGACGCAACCGAATTCTCAATGCCCGCCATAGACGTTCGCCTTGGCCTTCACAAGCTGGTCAAATACAATTACTTCCCCGGCTGGCATCAGCAGGCGACCGTGTTTGAGCTGATCATCAACAATGACGTCTGGAACGGCGCCAGCGACCAGCACAAGGCGATCATCGAAAACGCCTGTAAAGCTTCCATGACCGATAGCTTTGCTGAAGGCGAAGCGATCCAGCATGACGCGCTTATCGACAATGTCGAGAACAAAGGCGTGATCATCAAGCAGTGGTCGCCGGAAATGCTCGAGTTGTTCCGCACAACCTGGGAAGAGATCGCGGTTGAAAAAGCCACTGATCCGTTCTTCAAGAAAGTGCTCGACGACATGACCACTTTCCGCGACGGCTACGCGCTTTGGAAGCAGAACGCCTTCCTGCCGCGCAAGTAAATAGCTTTTCAAGCGGGGCGGCTGTTCAACAGCCGCCCCGTGTCTTCAAAATATCTTATCGTCGAAGTTGCGCTTGAGGGAGACCGATCATGTCCGAACAAAATGACACTCGGGATCTGGTTGATACCTTCGAACACCTTCTGGAACATGAAGACCCTGACCAGCAGCCGGTTGCCCGCTCTATCGACAGTTTTGTAAAAACCGTCGGCCATGTGGTCATGTGGGCCAATTTGCTACTGATTGCCGCGATCGTCGCCCAGGTTTCCATGCGCTACGCCCTGCGGTGGAATTTCCCCAAACTCGATGAAATCCAATGGCATTTCTACGGCCTGGTGACGATGGTCGGGATTTCCTATGCGCTGGTGACCGATAGCCATGTGCGCGTCGACCTGCTGCACATGCAGCTAAGCCCCCGCGCCCGGCGATTTATCGAAGTCACCGGGATTCTGACCCTGCTGACGCCGTTTATCTATCTGATGATCGACCAGGGTTACGACTATTTCTACGAATCCTTCCGCGTCGGAGAAAGCTCTGACAGCCCGACCGGCCTGCCTTATCGTTGGATCCTGAAAGGGGTCATTCCGGCCAGTTTTGTACTGCTGGCGCTGGCGACCCTCGCGCGGTTGATCCACGATGTTCATGCCCTTTGGGTTGGGCCCCCGGGCGAGCGCGAAGGCAAGGGCCTGCGGCTGATCCTTTGGGCGCTTATCAGCTTTGCCGTCGCCGCCACCGCATTGACCTTCCTGGTGGAAACAACCGAGGAAAAACTGGTCATCGTGATGTTCCTGACCTTCATCGCGCTCTTGTTCACCGGCTACCCCGTGGCCTGGACGCTGGCTGGCGTCGGCATTGCATTCTGCGGGCTCGCTTATCTGTTCGACAACGATCTGATGCTCTGGACCGGGCTTGAAGGCACGCTGACCGGGCTCGATTATCTGACCCTGGGCGCCACGGTGAACCGGGTTTACGCAACGATGTCGAACGCAGTGCTGGTGGCGCTGCCGATGTTCATCTTCATGGGGCTCATGCTGGACGAAAGTGGGGTAGCTGAACGGCTGATGACGTCGATGCAAAAGCTTTTCGGCAAAACCCGCGGTGGGCTGGCCATCACCGTCACGATGATCGGTATCATCCTGGCGGCCTCGACGGGTATCATCGGCGCATCCGTAGTGCTGCTGGGCGTGCTTTCGCTGCCCTCGATGGTGAGCCAAGACTATTCCAAGACGCTGGCCACCGGTGTGGTCGCGGCGTCCGGCACACTGGGCATCCTGATCCCGCCCTCGATCATGTTGGTGATCATGGCCGACCAGATGGCGCTTTCGGTGGGCGACCTGTTCATGGGCGCGGTATTTCCCGGCGTAATTATCGGCGGGCTTTATCTGCTTTACATATTCGTCATCGCGCTGCTGAACCCCAAAGTGGCCCCGGTTCCAGAGGGTGCAAAATCACCGGATTGGGCGGCGGTCAAGGACGTGATGGTCGCGGTTTTGCCGACGCTGGCGCTGATCCTGGCGGTGCTGGGCTCGATCTTTGCTGGTATCACTACGCCGACCGAAGCGTCCGGTGTCGGCGCGCTTGGGGCGATGCTGCTGGCGGTCGGCTATCGCAAGCTGACCTTCCAAAAGCTAAAGAACGTGCTGGTTTCGACCTTCAACACCACCGCATATATTTTCGCCATTTTCCTTGGCGCCACGGTGTTTTCCTACGTGCTGCGCGAACTGGGCGGCGATGCGCTGATCGAGGATACCATAGGTGGTGCGGGCTTCGGTGCCGTCGGTACGATCGGCTTCATCCTCTTTATCGTGTTCCTGCTGGGCTTCGTGCTCGACTGGATCGAGATCACTCTGATCGTGCTGCCGCTGATGCGCCCGATCGTCAACGGGCTGGGTATGGACATTCCCGGTTTCGGCGCCATCGACGAACCAGCGCTTTTGTGGTTCGTGATCCTGGTCGCGGTGACGCTGCAGACCTCGTTTTTGACCCCGCCGGTGGGGTTCGCGCTCTTTTACCTCAAAGGCGTCTGCCCGCCCGAGATCAAGC
>JAAEOR010000161.1 GCA_024222895.1 Hyphomicrobiales bacterium
GGATGCAGGGCGACATCATCGTCGAGGAGGTCCCGCCGGCCGAGCGGCCGCGCTGGGGACGGATCAACGCACCTGGCCTTGGCGCCACCGTCGACGAAGACAAGGTGGCCGAGGCCCACGCCAACTATCTGGAAGTCGGAGCGATTGCCATCAACGAATAAGACCGACGAACTCAGCAACGACCAACGTGAACTTCAACCCAACCGGAGGAAGACAATGACGAAGAAAAAGGAAAGTGGTCTCTTTATTATGCGGTCCTTTGCCTCAAGGCGCGACGTGCTGAAAGGCGCCGCGATCGGCACCGCCGGGCTCGCCCTGTCGGGATCGCTGAGCAAGGCACTGGCAGCGACCGACATCAACATGGTCGTGTGGCAGGGCTACGATGACGCCTTCACCGCCGGCACGTTCCTGGAAGACAATGACCTCAATCTCAACGCGACCTACATCGGATCGAACGATGAGATCCTGACGAAGATCAGCGCCGGCGGCCGCGGCTCGATCGACATCGTGACACCTTACATGGGCTATGTTCCGCTCATGGTCGCCGCCGACATGCTTGAGCCGATCGACGAAGCGAATGTGCCGAACATCAAGAACGTGCTACCGGTGTTCCGCAACGATCCCAACATCGCCATCGACGGCACGCTCTATGCCGTACCGTTCACCTGGGGTGCCGCGCCGATGCTGTACGACCCGGCGTTCTTCGGCGACAACATCCCAACGTCCTGGCACGATCTTGAGAAGCCCGAGCTCGAAGACAAGTTCGGATTTTCCGACGACCCGATCGGCAACATCACCATCGCCGCCATCGTGGCAACCGATGCCGCGGTCGCAACCGAACTGACCCCTGAGCAGCTGACCCAGGCGGTCGACTATCTCATCATGCTGAAAGGTAAGGCGCGCCTGGTCGCAACCTCATGGGGCGAACTGGCCGACGCCATGGCGCGAGATGAAATCGTGGCGACCTTCTCGGGTTGGGAAACCATGAAGAAGTTCGTGGCCGACAAGGGCAAGGTGGTCGAATACACCTATCCCAAGGAAGGCACGTTCGCCTGGCTCGACAATGTCTGTGTCGTCAAGGACGCGCCGAACATCGAAGCCGACATGGCTTTGGCCAACTATGTGCTCACCGATCAGTCGCAGGTCTTCGTCGGCGAAGAAATGTTGCAGGGAATCGTGTCGGAAGAGGCGATCAAGGCGCTGTCTCCCGCTGCGGCATCACTCTACCCCTACAATGACATGGCGGCCTTTGGCGAACAGGCGACGTTCTTCCCGTTCCCGCCGCTCGAAGAGCGTGACGGCCTGGCGACGATCGGCCAGTGGAACGAAGAGTACGAGCGCTTCAAGGCAGCCTGACGTAAACGGCGCGACGAGTATCTGCATCGTGGACTCCGTCCGGAAATCCCGGTTTCTGGTCGTTCCGGCCTTCGTGGTCTTTACCTGTCTGTTCGTCGCGCCGTTCTTTTATTTTCTCGCCATATCGTTCTGGAAGGTCAGCAATTTTCGCCTGACCCCGGACTTCACCTTGGTCAACTACGCCAAGGCGCTGCAGCGCTATGTGCCGATCTATGAGCTGACCTTCCTGGTCGCTTTTTCCGTCGCGTTGACCTGCGTGATCCTCGGCATCGTCTACGCGGGAATCCTGCGGTTCAAGGCCGGCCGCTGGGCCACCATCCTCATCTACGTCCCACTGATGACCCTGTTCGGCGGCTATCTCGTCAAGATCTATGCCTGGAAGACCATCCTGGGAACCAAGGGGATTCTCAACAGCGCATTGATTGGCCTCGGCCTGGTCGACGAGCCGGTCACCGCCCTGCTCTACTCGCCCTTTGCCGTTGCCGTGACGCTGATCTATTTCCTCCTGCCCTTTGCCATTCTTCCGATCTACGCCAGCATGCGCGGGATCAAGGACATCGAGCTGGAGGCGGCCCGCGACCTCGGCGCCAGCCCCTGGCGCCGGTTCAGCGACATCATCGTCCCGCGCTGCCGGGTCGGTGTCACGTCGGGCTTCATCATCTGCTTCCTGCTGAGCGTCGGCGACTACGTCACGCCGATCCTGGTGGGTGGCAAGATCTCGATGATCGGCAATATGATCACGCCCCAGTTCGGCCAGAAGTTCGATTGGCCGCTGGGCGCTTCGATGAGCTTCGTCACCCTGGTGATCTCGGTCGGGATCGTCTTCGCATTCTCCTGGGCCCTGCGCCTGTGGAGGCCACGATGAACGTATTCGGCGGAATATTGTGGCGCGGTGCGATCACGTTGCTGGTGACGTTCCTGCTGGCGCCATTCGTGCTGGTGATGCTGTTCTCGTTCTCCGACAATCCGTTGTCGACCTTCCCGATCGGCGACATCTCGCTGGTGTGGTGGCGTGAGATGATCGATCATTCGCGGTTCTTCGACTCGCTGTTCAACAGCGTCTTCATTGCCATTTGCGTCGGCATCGTCTCGGCGGCAATCGGCACGATGGCGGCCATGGGCTTCGCCCGCATGCAGCCGCGTTCGGCCAGCATCCTGATCTCCCTGCTCAGTCTGCCGATGATGATGCCGCCGCTGGTGCTGGCTGTGTCGCTGCTATCCTACTATTCGGCCCTGCAGCTTCCGCTGTCGCTGTTCACGGTGATCGCCAGCCACCTCCTCTTCACCATGCCGTTCGTTGTTCTGGTGATCTACGCCCGCATGGCCACGTTCGATTTCACCGCCGTTGACAGCGCCCGCGATCTCGGCGCCCCGCCCATGACAGCGTTTCGAACCGTGACCCTGCCGATGATCAGGCCAACGGTGATCGGCGCGTCGCTGATCGCCATGGCGCTCTCCATCGATGACTTCATCATCACCTTCTTCACGATCGGCCAGGGCAACACCCTGCCGACCATGGTTTGGGGCATGATCAGGACGCAGCTGACACCGAGCGTCAATGCGATCGGCACCGTGCTGATCGTGTTGTCGTTGTGCAGCTCGATTATCGCGCTGCGCCTCACCAAATACCGGGCATAGCGATTTCGCCCGGCGACCGAGAGAGACCAGGACAAATGCAATTGCTCGACGACAAGGTCGTCCTCGTCACTGGTGCCGCCCAGGGCATTGGTGAGGCCGGAGCGAGACTGTTCGCGGCCCGCGGCGCGCGCGTCATCCTGACCGACATCGTCGAAGCCCGTATTGAGGATCACGCAGCGGACATTCGGGACTCCGGTGGTGACGCCCATGCTATCGGACTGGATGTCACCAAGGCGCAATCGGCCAACAACGCCGTTAAAGCCATCGTTCAGCGTTATGGCCGGATCGATGGCCTGTTCCACAACGCCATGTCGGCCACCTACGTCAACAACAACGACACCATCGTCACCGAGGTCGAGGACGAGGTCTGGAACACCATCCTGAACCTTGTGCTCACCGGAACCTTCCACATGATGCGGGCCGTCGGCCGCGCAATGCTGCCGAAGGCGTCGGGCTCCATGGTTTTCACCGCGACCGTCGATGCCGTCATCGCCCAGGCCGGGGTCGATTGCTATTCCGCGGCGAAGGGCGGAGTTGTGTCCCTGGTCCGTTCGGCAGCGGCGGGGCTGTCCCCGGACGGGGTTCGCTTGAATACGATCTGTCCCAGCTTCGTGACGACGCCCGATCAGGCGGATTTTCTCGAAGACCCGAACGTCCGCGGTACCTTCGATCAGTTGCACCTGATGGGAATTCCAACCCCGGACGACATTGCCGAATTCGCTGCCTTTCTGTTGTCCGACGCGGCGCGAATGGTTACCGGAGCGACCCACATGGTCGACTCGGGTTACACGTCGTTCAAGGGGAAGATGGACATTCGTCACCAGGTCAGTACTTCCGATAAACCGTCGTGAAAGGGCCAGCGAAATGACCACGGCACAGAGCGTCATCGACTGCCGGTGTACCCTGGGGGAGGGAATCTTCTGGGACGAGCGCTCCAGTCAGTTGTGGTGGACGGATGTTCCCATGCCCTCCCGCCTGTTCCGGTTCGATCTCGAGCGCCAGGAACTCGACAGCTGGTCAATGGACGAAATGGTCATCTCGGTCATCGGCACCGAGGACACCTCCAAATATCTGATCGCATCCCATGGCGGACTGAACCTCTTCGATCCCGGTAACCCCGGTCTTGCACGGATTCTCGCGCCGGAACCAATGATGCCGTTCAATCGCTCGAACGACGCAGCGGCTGATCCGCAAGGACGGCTCTGGCTCGGCACCATGCAGAACAATATCGCGCCGGATGGCGGCGGCATCGACATTGCCGCGAATTCGGGGACTCTCTTTCGCATCGATCCGGATCTGTCCGTCCACCCGATGGAGAGCGGGATCGGTATCGCCAATACCGTCTGCTGGAGCCCGGATCAGCGGACGATGTACTTTGCCGACACGCTGTCGGGCGCCATCTGCGCTTACGATTTCGATCCCGCCGCGGGCCGGATCTCCAACAAGCGCGAGTTTGCGCGGTTTGACCGGGGCGTCCCTGACGGATCCACCGTCGATGCCGACGGCTTTCTCTGGAACGCCCGGTGGGATGGATCCTGTGTCGCGCGTTTTGCTCCGGATGGGTCGGTCGACCGGGTGGTCGAAGTGCCGGTCGCCCAGGTGACGAATTGTGCCTTCGGCGGCAAGGATCTTTCCACACTGTTCATCACGACGGCCAGATACGACCTCGGCCCTGAGCAATTGGAAGATACGCCGAACGCCGGTAGCATCTTCGCCGTGGAGACCGGTGTCACCGGCATGGCCGACAATCGATTTCACGGGACCACCGGACAGACCTTCGGCCTGCGCCGATGAGTTTCGGGCGTCCTATCTCAATGCCGCCACCCCACGCGGGCCTGACCCAGTCGCGCTACCATACCGGGGTCACCGGCGCCAATCTGGAGAACACCAAGCGCCACAACCGGCGGGTTGTTCTGGAGACCATCCGCATTCACGGCCCGGTCGAGCGCGCCGCGATCGTGGAACGGACGCAGCTTGCCGTTCAAACGGTTTCCAACATCGTCAATGAACTGCTGGAGGATCGCTTGATCCGAAAGTGCCCGGCCGAGCCCGGGCGCCGTGGTCAGCCGGCTCACCCTCTCGATATCGAACCGGACGGTGCCCACTCCATCGGCCTGTCGATCGACCAACGCACGGTGCTCGGATGCATCACCAACCTCGCCGGCCAGGCGCTTGCCAGCGACGAAGTCGATATCGTCGGGCTCACCGGAGAAGAAGCCTTTGACCGCATCGTGGCTCTGGTCGATCGCCTGAAGCAGGAGAAGCGGCGCCAGCAATCGCCGATCCTCGGGGTCGGATTGGCGGTCGCCGGCCCATTCGGGATTAGGTCCTATCTCGCCGATGCGCCGACCGCGGCGCCGAACTGGCTCTCGAACCAGCTCGTCGAGGAGCTCAGGCGGGCCGTCGGGCTGCCGATCGAGATTATCAGCGATTCCATGGCCAGTACCATTGGACAGAGGGTCTACGGCGGCGGTCGCGAGCGCGACTCCTTCGCCCATCTGTTCGTCGGGTTTGGTGTTGCCGTCGGGTATTTCCTGAACGGTCGGGTGTATCTGGGTGCTGACGGAAACGCCGGCGAGATCGGCCATGCGGTTCTGATGCCTGATGGCCACGAATGCTTTTGCGGCAATCGCGGCTGCCTTGAGCAATATCTCTCGCTCTATTCCGTCAACCGGTATCTCGGTGTCGATACCTCCGACCCGGAGGACCTGCAGCGGTTCTGCGAACGTGTGGACAATCCCGACGCCGCGACGCGGCAATGGCTTGATGACGCGGCCGAGGCGCTCCGTCGGGCAGTGCAGATCCTCGAACAACTGCTCGGCGCGCGCTCCATCATCGTCGGCGGCTACATGCCCGCCTCGATTCTCCGTACGATCATCGAGATGGCAAACCCGCCTTACCGGTCCGTCCGTGAGCGGGACGATGGCGGTCCGCCCCGGGTGCTTCTCGGCACCGTCGGCCGGGAGGTCGGCGTGATCTCCGCCGCCGCGCTCCCCCTCTACTCCAGCTACGACCCGGCACTCGACATCAAGCTGAAGTGAGCTGCCGGCGAGACGTTATCGGGATGACGACCCGCGCCGTCCGACACAAGCAAACGTGAACAGACCGTGTGGATCGACCGCTCATTATCCGTGTTGGCGGCCCCTATGTCTTACCGACAACGGCGACCGGGGTGGAAGCGTGGGAGCCTGACCCGCATGGCAGACCGGTTGCGAACAGTGAAAGGGATGCGCGGTTTTTTCGATGCGGGGAACCAGGAGTGCGAGAGCACCAAGCAGCCCGGCCTCCCCAAGCTGAGCCTCCGCCATCCCCTGCGCTCCGCCCTGAAGGCCTGTGGCCAGGATCGACCTGGACAGACTGCCGGGCGTTTCTATCCGATTGCTTGTGTGGCTTTGGAGGTCACGCAAAGATGCAATCTGGACTGTACCCTCTGCTATCTGTCTGACCGTGCCGAAATGGCGTTCGACGTGCCCTTGTCCGTCCTCTATCGCCGCATCGACATGATCCGGGAGCGCTACGGGCGGGGGACATCGGTTCAGATCACCGGCGGAGATCCGACCCTGCGAACGGTCGAGGATCTGCGGGCGATCTGCGGCTACATCCGCAAGTCGGACCTGCGCTCTTGCCTGATGACCAACGGCATCCGCGCCAAACGGCCGATGTTGCAGGCCCTCGCCGCCGCGGGACTGGACGATGTCGCCTTTCACGTGGACCTGACGCAGGAGCGCGCCGGCTACCTTGACGAGAAGGCGCTCAACACCCTACGGCGTGAATACATCCGCCGCTGCGAAGGCCTGGGATTGCGGGTTCTCTTCAACACCACC
>JAAEOR010000162.1 GCA_024222895.1 Hyphomicrobiales bacterium
ACCCACGTCCGCGACGATGGACTCGCAGGAGCCGATCCGAGCCAATTCCTCGCGCTTCTGCTTGAGCACCTCTTCTCTACGCGCGACCAGGTATACCTTGGCGCCGAACGTAACGAAGCCCTCGGCGATCATGGCGCCGATACCGACGGAGCCGCCGGTCACCAGGGCGACTTTGCCTTCCAGTGAAAACAGGTCTCTCACGGTCGAATCCTTTTCATCTGACTGATTTGAATGGATATGGTTGTCGTCGCAGAATAATCCCCGGGCTGCTCACGCATAGACTTCCGAGCGGATACCGCCATCGATCAGCACGTCGGAACCGGTCATGAAGCCGGCACCATTCGAGGCGAGAAAGAACACAGTCTCGGCGACTTCTTCAGGCGTGCCCAGCCGATCGAGCGGATGGTGGGCAGCCCATTCCTTGCGAAGGTCGTCAGGGTCGCGATCCTTGAAGTTCGCCGCCGCGATCTGAACGAGAGGCGTATCAATCGTGCCCGGCGAAATCGACAGGCAGCGAATGCCGTTCTTGGCGTGATCGATCGCGATCGTTCGGGTCAGCGCCATCACACCCGCCTTGGAGGCTGCATAGGCGGCCGTGGTCTTCTGGCTGGCGTGCCCCAGGATCGAGGCGGTATTGATGATGACGCCACCGCCCGAGATCTTCATCGCCCGGACGGCGCGCTTGCAGGACAGAAACTGAGCCGTGAGGTTGACACCAAGCGTGTAGTCCCAGTCTTCGAGCGACAGGACGTCGACTTCGCCGTAGCGGGCGATGCCGACATTGTTGAACACGAC
>JAAEOR010000163.1 GCA_024222895.1 Hyphomicrobiales bacterium
CATCAAGCGCCGCCGGTTTGTCTCCGGCTGCCTGCAGGTTCAGTCCAAGTTGGGTTCGGCGATAGACGAACATCATGACAAAGACCAGGGCGACCGACAGGTAGACAATCAGGTTATGCTGAAAAAGCGCCGGCCCGAGGACCGGAATGTCGGCCAACAGCGGAATGGCGGTGATATCCGCTGCGGGCAGTCGCGGATAGGTACGAGAAAACTGGACGTGATGCAGCAGCGCTGTGAGGCCTTCCAACCCGAGCGTCAGCCCTATTCCGATGACGATCTGATTGAGCCCCAGCCGAACACACAGAACCACCATGACCGACGAGACCGCCATACCTGCCACCGCGCCGCCGAGAAAGCCAAGCCAGAGCGACTCGGTCGAGAACGCCGTCAAAAACCCGAAATAGGCGCCGGCAATCATCATGCCCTCGATGCCGATATTGAGCACCCCGGCCCTTTCCGACATCTGCTCGCCCAGGCCGGCAAGCAGAAGGGGAACTGCGGCAGTGACCGCCCCGAAAAACAGGGCGCCGAGGAAGAGCTCGCTGAACAATCCGTTCATCCGCTCACGCCTTCCGTCGGCTGAGATAGCGGCTGTCGACATATTCGACGACGGCCAGCACGATGAGCACGATCGATATCAGCACCAGGGTGAAGTGGTGGGGCACGCCGATCCGGCGTGCGGCACTTTCGCCTCCGATCGACAGCACCGACAGGATCAGCACGAAAGCAATCGAAGCAAACCCGTTCAGTCGAGCGAGAAAGACCATCGGGATGACCAGTAGCCCGAAGGCAGGGTTCCAGTCGGCCCGC
This sequence comes from Hyphomicrobiales bacterium, assembly GCA_024222895.1. Taxonomy (GTDB): domain Bacteria; phylum Pseudomonadota; class Alphaproteobacteria; order Rhizobiales; family Kaistiaceae; genus Bauldia. The sequence goes on from JAAEOR010000163.1 coordinate 811, forward strand.
ACATTGCCGTGGACACCGAGGATATCGACAGCGCCGGCCATGCCCGCCAGTCCGGCCGAGATCGCGAAGACCGCTATCGTGAGTCGGGGAACGTTCAGACCAGCATGAACCGCAGCCCCCGGGTTGGCTCCGACGACCCGCAATTTCAGGCCGAACGCCGTACGTGTCATCAGGAGATGGACCGCGATCACGGCGATCAGCCCGAGGATCACGCCACTGCTGATCGTCGTGTCGAACAAACGCGGCAACCGATCCTCGACCGGCAGCGTACGTGTCTGCGGCACGGTCGTCTCCGGATCGAGAAAGACCAGCTTCACAAGGACATTGGCCAGCGAGATGCCAAGGAACGTCATCATCAGCGTGGTGATGATCTCGTTCACCCCGTGATAGGCCCTGAGCAAAGCAGGGACCAACGACCAGATGAGAGCAACCACTGTGGCCAACAAGAAGGCTAGGATCAGCGCGATCCAGGTCGGCATTACCAGCACCATCAATGGAGCGGTAGCTGCCGCCGCGACCGCGCCGAGTAGGAATTGACCATCCACACCAAGGTTCCAGATACCCGCCCGGAAGGCGACAATCAGGCTGGCGGCCAGGAACAGCATCGGCGCCATGCGGGTCAGCGTCTGCTGGACGCCCGTCGGTGACAGCAACCCCCGCTGGACGACGTAGCCGTAATAGGCGAGAGGATCAACGCCGACGGCAATCAGCACCAGCCCGGCGATTATCAGGGCGATCAAGATCGGCCCAACCGTCAGCAGGGTACGATGCAGGATGGCCTGGCCGATCCGTGCTTCTTCCGACTCGGCAATCCCAGGGGCGGCGTCGACACTCATGCGGCCAGCCCCCCCATCAGGCGACCGACGTCGGTGCGAGCACCTTCACGGTTGACCACCGTGCCCACCAACCGCCCTGCCGACAAGACCGATATCCGGTCACACAGACCGAGCAGTTCTTCCAGATCGGTCGAGATCAGCAGGACGGCCATGCCCGTTCTGGCGATCCCACGAATCCTTTTGCGGGTAGCCAGCGTATTGGCGAGATCAAGCCCATAGGTCGGCTTGCTGAAAATGACGGCCTTCGCCCCGTCAGCAAGTTCACGGGCGACAATGACTTTTTGAATGTTACCGCCCGACAATCGAGCGACGGCCGTTGCCGGTCCCGGCGTGCGAATATCGAATTCAGAAATGAGCTGTCGAGCACGGGCATCAATCACGGACCGCTGCTCGACGCCATTGCGCCAAAACGGGCGATCGCC